>VSDC01000227.1:0-4596 GCA_047459275.1 Gemmatimonadota bacterium | reverse complement strand
TCAAGGAGAAGGCCGAGCAGCACCCGGACTACGTCCACCTGGGGCTGCTGTCCTACGGCGTCTTGATGGCCGCCGACATCGTGCTCTACAAGGCCGAGGTCGTCCCCGTGGGCGAGGACCAGCTGCCGCACCTCGAGCTCACCCGCGAGATCGTGCGCCGGTTCCACCACCTCTTCGGCGTCCGGATCTTCCCCGAGCCCCAGGCGCTGGTGCCGCAGGACACGGCGCGGATCATGAGCCTGACCGACCCCGAGAAGAAGATGAGCAAGACCCTGGGCCCGCGGAGCTTGATCGCCCTCTCCGACCCGCCGGAGGCGATCCGCGAGAAGATCATGAAGGCGGTCACCGACACCGGGCCCAGCGGGGAACGGATGAGCCCGGGCGTGGCCAACCTGTTCCAGCTCCTGAAGATCTTCGGCACCGAGGAGGAGTACCGCTCGCTGCGGGCCGAGTACGACGCGGGCACGCTGCGTTACGTCAACCTGAAGCGGACGCTGGCCGACGCCATCATCCGCAGCTTGGAGCCCTTCCGCCGACGCCGCGCGGAGCTGGAGAACGACCCGGTCTATCTCGATCGCGTCCTGCGCGACGGCATCCGTCGCGCCCGCGCCATCGCCCGCGAGACCATGGCCGAGGTGAAGGAGGCCTGTGGGCTGTTGCGGGACGAACCCGGCCTCGGGGAGGCCGGGTTGGCAGCAGCGGCCGGGTCGAAGGTGGCGGGCGGGAAGGCCCCCGAGGCCGTGGAGCGTCGCTGACGAACGCCGGCGGCCGCCGGGCGCCGGCGGCGACCAGCGGCCGCCGGATGGACCACGTGGCCGGACTCCCGGACGGACCGCGTGGCCGGCTTCGGCGACCGGCGCGGACCGCGCCGGTCGCATCGACGTTCCCCGACGTTCGCCGGACGTTCCCCGACGTTCGCCGTCCGATGGTCGGAGAGGCCGACGGCGCCACGGGGCGCCGAGGCGCGCCAAGGGCCATTGCGGGCGCCGTCCGGTCCCCGGGGTGGGGCCGGTTCGCGGCGGGATCCTGTGCCTCGGCTCGGCTCTTGCGCTTCACGGGCGGCATGGTCCCGACCGGTGCGATGCCTCCCGAGGAGTTCGATGCCGTCGTCGTGGGCGGCGGGATCGCCGGGCTGTCCGCCGCGTTCTGGCTGGCGCGCTACCGGCGCCGGGTACGCGTGTACGACGCCGGAGGCGGGCGCAACCGCATGTCGGTGGCGATCCATGGCTATCCGGGGGTCGAGGACCCGACGCCGCAGGAGATGCGCCGCCGGATCCGGGTCCAGGCCGCGGGCGCGGGCGCGGAGCTCCGCGAGGGGCGCGTCGCGGACATCAAAGGCTCTAGGGACGCCTTCCGGGTGGTCGTCGAGAGCGGCGACATCGTGCGCGCCCGCCGCATCGTCCTCGCCTACGGCCTCAGCGACATCATTCCAGACATCCCGGGGATCGCGGAGGCGTACGGCGTGACGGTGCACCACTGCCCCGACTGCGACGGCCCCTCCGCCCACGAGGAGCCGGTCGGCGTCATCGGCTGGAGCCGCGCCGCCGCGGAGCTCGCGCTGTTCCTGCTGACCTGGGCCTCCCGCGTCGTCCTGCTCCGGCACGGGCGCGACGACCGGCTCTCCCGAGAGGACCGGGAGACGCTCCTGCGCCGTGGCGTCGCCACACACGACGCCCGGATCACCCGGATCGACCAGGTCGACGGGCGTGTCCGGGCCGTCTACCTCGCCGACGGCGAGTGCCTCGCGCTGCGTCGCCTATTCGTCCACATCGGCTCGCCGCCCGCCTCGGACCTCGCCCGTCGCCTCGGGTGCGAGACCGGTCCGGACGGGCGCATCGTCGTCGACGAGGGGCAGGAGACCACCGTTCCAGGCGTCTACGCCGCGGGCGACATCGCCGGCCACCCGCACCTGGCGATCGCCGCCGCCGCGGAGGGCGTGCGCGCCGCGCTCTCGCTGCACCGGTCGCTCCTCCCCTCGGATCTCGAGCTCCGGGGAAGGGGCTCGCGCCCCGACAGGAACGAGTCAGCCGCTGCCGATTGAATTATCTTTCGTCGTGAGTTATATTGGGACTTCACGCGCCACGTGCCCGGGCGCGCCATCGCGCGTCTCGGGTGGCCGTCATTGGGGTGTAGCTCAACGGGCAGAGCGGCCGGCTGTTAACCGGCAGGTTGCAGGTTCGAGCCCTGCCGCCCCAGTCCCGACCGACAGTGGCGGTCGGGCGCAACGCCGAACCCTTGGGGCCCGCTTCGGCCTTCGTGCCGGGGCGGGCCCGGCGTCTTCTTACCGCCCGCCGTCCCGATCGCCCGCCGCGGCGCGTTTCAGGGTTGGGAGCCGCGGTCGAGGCCACCGGCCCCACCTCCGGCCCCCGGTATGCACGCTTCTTGCAACACCCCGGCGAACCCACCAACCACCAATCGATTCGCCACGAGGAGGCTGGTATGTGGCTGTTCTCCTTCCTTTCGAGCCCGCGGGCAGCCGATGCGGAGGCCGAGCTGCGCGCCGAGCTCCGGGAGTTCGCCTACGACGGGCTGGTCCAGCTCGCGATCGACCTGGAGCGGAACGCAGTGAAGCGCGGCACCTGGGACGGATGCGTTCTGAGCTACCGGCGAGGATACGCGGGCTCGGTCGACTGCGACCGGAAGGGGCGCCGGGGTAACGCGTTCACGCGGTACTGGGACGCAGAGCGGATCGACCGGTCCCGCGTCCTGGAGCTCGTCCGGGAGGAGATCCGCGCACGCGACGCGGCGGGCACGGCGCCGCCCCGCCCGGAGCCGGTGGGCGTCTGAGGCCGGCCCCGGGCGCGACGTCCGTCGCCTACTGGACGGCGTCCTCGGCGTGGGGACGTAGCCAGGCCAGGATGCTCGCCCGGCCGGCCCGCGCGTAGACGTGATACGGGTAGGTGTGGCAGTCGGGTGTGTTCGTGCCCCGGACGCAGCCGTTGTAGCGTAGGAGCGCCCGCTCGATGTCGCCGCCGGTCTCGCGGAACGCGTGGGCGAAGATCCGCGCGCCGTGACAGATGTTGGCCTCCACGTCCTCCAGATCGGGAGGACATGGAGGCCATTTTCCTAAGTGGTGCGGCATCACCTGCATGAGCCCGATGGCGCCTACGGGGCTGCGTATGGTCGGGTCGAGCCAGGGGTTCTCGACCAGGAGGACGGCGAGAAGGAGGCGCGGCTCGAGACCGACCGCGTGCGCCTCGATGACCAGGGAGAGGGCGATGCGGCGAGCCAGCTCGGGGTCCGCGCGATAGCGCATGAGGACGCGCTCGATCGGCGCGATCTCCAGTTCGTAGTAGTGTTCGACCTCTCGCCAGAGCCGGCCGACGCGCTCGGCACGCTCGATCAGGCCGTCGACGGATGGGACGGCCGGGCGGTGCACGTGCTTGGCCGCAGGGCTCAGGAGCGCCGCGAGGTCGAGCGCCGGCAACTGCACTGGCAACTGGATCGGCAGCTCCACCGGCAGCTCGTACCTCCGGGCCGACCAGGCGATCGACGCGACCACGATCGAGCCCAGCACGAAAATTCCCCAACGACGCCCCCGGGCCCGCGGCCGCTGTGGTCGCAAGACGGTCCGGAGGAGATCGTACGTTCTTCGCATGTCATCGACCTCCCTTGACGTGGAAAAGGCGGCTCGGAAGCCGCCGGTCGAACACCCCTGATCGGTGCAAGCGCTATACCCTCCCGGCCGCGTTATCGGGGCAAGAGCGCCGCAAAATGCGACGGCAGCACGACTTGCCGCCGGCCGGCGACCGCCAGCGGTACACGGGTTGCACCCTTCGCCGATGGGCGGAGATGCGCCGTTCGGAGGGCCGCCCCGGAGGGCGAACGGAGAGGGAACCGGGCATGAGCGATTGGGAACGCAGGCCGAAGAAGGCGACGCCGGCCATGGCGCAGCGCGAGATCGAGGACGAAAGAGGTCGAACGTGGGTGGGGAGCATCAGTTCCGGAACGCTGCGGGGCGGCGAGTCGCATGCCGAGGTGATCTTCGTCTGCGTCGACCAGCCGAGCGAGCTGAAGCGCGTGACCCGGCTGGACATCCCCGTCGAGGATGCGGACGTGCGTTGGCTCACGATGGAGGAGGACGAGGTGCTCGACGCGTTCCGTCGCTCAGAGCCGGCGTGATCCCCGGTGCCCCCGCGCCCTTCGACTTGCCGCGCCCGGCCGAGTGATGTAACTTGATGGAAAATCAGCGGTTACAACGAAGTGACCGGGCTGGCGCGATCCTTTCCTGGAGGCGGGAAATGGCCCTTTTCCGGACGCTCTACTACGGGGATGTCAACGTGGGCGTGGGTGGCCGGATCACGATACCGCAGGAGATCCGCGACGACCTCGGAATCTCGGACGGTGATACGCTCACGCTCCGCGTCGAGGAAAGCAGCACGGGAGCGCGCCAGCTCGTGATGTGGAGAGCCGAGCGCGAGGAGCCGGCTCAGACCGAGTAAGGGCGACGCGGCGGGGGCGCGCCGGGCCGCGACACGGGCCGGCCCGACGGCAACGACCGACACGTGGGCGCCGGCGATCACGACGCACCCGTCGGTCGCCTCATCCTTCCAGATCCACCCAGCGAATCAACTCGTTCAGCGGCCCGCGGCCGTC
>VSDC01000007.1:0-20057 GCA_047459275.1 Gemmatimonadota bacterium | reverse complement strand
ATCTTCCCCGTCGCGACCGCCGTCATCGGCGACGTCTTCCCCGTCGAGAAGCGCGGGCGCGCGCTCGGGCTGATCGGCGCCGTCTTCGGCCTGGCCTTCCTCCTCGGCCCGATCGTCGGCGGCGTGCTCCTCATCTTCGGCTGGCCGTTCCTGTTCCTGATCAACCTGCCGGTCGCGGCGGTGGTGATCGCCGGCGCGCTGAGGTTGCTCCCGGCGACGGCCTCCGGCAACGGCCGCTCGGTCGACGTGCCGGGGATGATCCTCCTCTCCGCGCTCCTCTTCGCCCTCGCCTTCGGCCTGAACCGGATCGATGCGGACGGCGCGGCCGCGGGGCTCGCGGCGCCGGACGTCTGGCCGTTCCTCCTGGCCGCTGCGGTGCTCGCGCCGGTGTTCTGGCTGCACGAGAGCCGGGCCCCCGATCCGCTCATGCGACCCGGCCTCTTCCGCTCCCGGCAGGTCGCGATCGCCAGCGCGCTGGCGGTCGGGTCGGGGCTGGGCGAGGCGTCGGTGGCGTTCGTGCCGGCGCTGCTCGTCGCCGCGTTCGGCGTGACGACGTCGCAGGCGTCGTTCATGCTCGTCCCGATCGTCATCGCCATGGCGATCGGCGCGCCGGTCTCGGGCCGACTCATCGACCGCATCGGCTCGCGGGCGATCGTGGTCGCCGGGACCGCGAGCATCGGCGCGGGGATGCTCGTCGTCGCGCACGCGCGCCCGGCGCTCGGCGTCTATTACATCGCCGGCACCATGATCGGGCTCGGGCTGGCGTCCCTTGCCGGCTCGGCGCTGCGCTACGTCATGCTGAACGAAGCGCCGGCCGAGGAGCGCGGCGCCGCGCAGGGGATCCTGACGCTCTTCACGAGCACCGGCCGCCTGGTGGGCGCGGCGCTGGTCGGCGCCCTCGTCGCCTCGCGCGCAGGCGGCGTCGACGGCTTCGCCCACGCCTTCCGGGTGATCGGCATCGTCATGCTCGCGCTCGCCGCGCTCTCGCTCGGGCTCAAGCCACGCCGCGAGGAGCTGGCGACCGCGGCGCGGCATGAGGCGGGAGCGCCCATGCCTTCCGGCGACGACGTGGGTGCCCGCAGGGTTTCCGGCGACGAGGCAGGGGCACCCAAACCTTCCGGTGACGAGCCGACCGCGCGGGAAGAGGTAGAAGTCATGTGACGGCGGGATAGCCGCGCCGCTGACGGCGTACGCCGACCTGCGCCTCGACTCGGAGGGCAACCTCTGGGTCGAGGAGTATATCGGACGCCGGGCGAGGAGCAGGCGCGGTGGGCGGTGTTCGACGGGAACGGACGATGGCTGGGCGTCGTCGCCTTGCCGCCGCGTTTCACGCCGTTCCAGATCGGCGCCGATTTCGTTCTAGGCCGGGAAGTCGACGAGCTCGACGTCCAGTACGTGACGCTGTACCGTCTCGAGAAGCCCGCGGGCGACGACGTCGCAGCGCCGGTGCCCGGCTGAGCGAGACCGCCACACCTCAGGAAGATCTGCCATCTCGGAGTGGATCGAAACGAGTTCGATGTCGAAGCGGTGGCGCTGTACCGGATCGTGAGGGCGCCCGGCGGTCTGAAGTAAACTAAACGGTTTAGGACAGGAATTACGGCTGGCCGGCGCAGAAGTGGATCCGCCGGTCACCGGGCTCGCGGCCGTCGCCGGGCTCGCGGCCGTGGGCGGAATGGCGCCCAGTCGCCGGGCTCGCACACGCAGATCTCTCAGTCGCCGTCTCGGCCGAGGTTCGCCGCTCGTGGCCCGGAGGATGCCGCCACGTTCCGGACACCTTGAGGAAACGCGTCACATCCTGGAGATTTGGGCGACGGATTCCCCGAGCAGTGAGAGAAGCGGAGACGAGATGACGAACCCGACGCCCGACACGCGCACCGACGCCCCCGGCGGCCGGCCCGACGCCCGGACCGATGCCAGCAACGATGCCGGCGCCGACGCCCGCGCGACCGCCAGCGCCCATACCGGGACCCCCGCGCCTGCCGAGCGCCTCCTCATCGTCCGGCTGGCGGGCGAGTTCACGATCAAGTCGCGGCGGACGCAGCAGACGCTGCGGCGGACGCTCGTGCGCAACCTGCGTGACGCGCTGGACTCGACGGGCGAGCCGTACGAGCTGGACGCGCAGTTCAGGCATCTCGTGGTGCGGTCGGGGTCGGAGCGTGCGCCGGAGGTACTCACGCGGGTCTTCGGCGTGAGCGGGATCTCGGTGGTCGAGGCCGTGGTCGCGCCGAGGCTGGACGAGATCGTGCGGGTCGGGAAGGAGCTGTTCCACCCGCGCGTCGTCGGCCGGAAGTACGCCGTGCGGGCCCGCGTGCGGGGCGGGCGTCTCTCGTCCCGGGACATCATGGTCGAGCTGGGCGCGGCGCTGAACCCGGGCGCGAAGGTCGACCTGGACGACCCGGACGTGACCGTCCACGTCGAGGTGCGGGAAAACGAGGCGTGGCTCTTCGCGGAGCAACTCGATGGCGCGGGCGGGCTCCCGCTCGGGGTCGAGGGGAACGCGATCGCGCTGTTGTCCGGCGGGTTCGACTCGCCCGTCGCCGCGTGGCTCATGCTCAAGCGCGGTGTTGCGCTGGACTACGTCTTCTGCAACCTGGGCGGCGCCGCATACGAGCGGGCGGTGCTCCAGGTGGCGAAGGTGCTGGCGGACGACTGGTCGTACGGCACCCGCCCGCGGCTGCACGTCGTCGACTTCGGCCCCGTCGTCGACCACATGCAGGGGCTGGTGCGGGAGCGCTACTGGCAGGTCGTGCTGAAGCGGCTCATGTACCGCGCCGGGTCGATGGTCGCCGCACAGCGGAAGTCCCAGGCGATCGTCACGGGCGAGGCGATCGGGCAGGTGTCGTCGCAGACGCTGCACAACCTGCGGGCGATCGAGCCCGCGGCGTCACTCCCGGTCTTCCGGCCGCTGCTCGGGTTCGACAAGGACGAGATCATCGCCCGCGCGCGCACGATCGGCACGGCGTCGCTCTCGGAGAAAGTGAAGGAGTACTGCGCGATCACGCCGGGGAAGCCGGTCACGGCGGCGTCGGTGGAGGTGGTAGACGCGGAGGAGGCGAAGCTGGACCTCTCGATCCTCGAGCGCGCCGTCGCCGAGCGGAAGGTGCTCGACGTCCGCGCCCTCACGCCGACGGACCTGCACGAGCCCTACATCTTCACGGACGAGATCCCGCCGGACGCGGTCGTCATCGACTGCCGGCCCGAGGCGCAGTACGAGGCGTGGCACTTCCCGGGCGCGATCCACCGCGACGAGTACGACCTGCTCCGCGACGCGAAGCAGCTCGACCGCGACCAGACCTACGTCCTGGTCTGCGCTGCCGGGCTGCGGACCGCACACCTGGCCGAGATGCTCCAGCGCGAGGGGTACGACGTGTACTCGTTCCGCGGCGGCGTGCGGGGGCTGCGCAAGTGGGCCGAGGAGCACGGGGTGACGACGGACGCGGGGTGAGTTCCGGCGGGTGAGCTGCGCCGGTCGAGCCGCGCCCGCCGAGCCGCCGCGGAGCAGCCCCGCGTGCTGAACCCCGGCGGCGCGAAACCTGCCACGGGCGACGCCGGCGCCCGGATGGCGCGCGATCGCGCCCGCCGCGAGCGAGAGAGCATGCGCGAGGGCGACCCCGGCCCGGCCGAGCCCGCGCCACTTTCGCATCATCGCATCGCCTGCTATATCACGAGCATGGAACGGCGCACCCTGACCCTGCGTGTACACGCCCTCCTGACCCTCGCCGCGCTGGTGGTGGGCGGTTGGGCGCAGGCGTCCGGTCTCCACGGCTGCGCGAGCCACGGGGCCGGCGAGCGGGGGGCGTATCACGCGGGGCCGGCCGCGCACGACGCGGGGGCGGCCGCGCACGACGCGGCCGCGGTTGCACACCACGCGGTCACGGATGCGCACCACACGGGGCCGGGCTTGCACGACCCCGGCTCGGCTGCGTATGGGGCGGCGGTCGCGGGGCACGAGGCCGCGCCGGTCGCGCATGACATCGCCGCGTCGCACGCGCGTTCGGACGCCGACCCGTCGACCAATGGCGAGAATCCCGCGCACCGCGCCTACGCAGGGCACGCGGCTCCCGCCCACCACGGGGCGCACCACGCCCCCGCGGGCGGGCACCACGGCGAGTGCACCTGCCTCGGCGACTGTCAGGCGGGCGCGGGCATCTCGCTCCCGACGTACGTAGCGGCGACCGCTCCGGTCGCCACGGAATCCACGCTCACCACGGCGGTCGAAGGCGACGACGTCGCTCCCCTTCGCCGCGCGGCGTACCTCATCCCCTTCGCCACGGCACCTCCTTCTCTGGCCTGATCCCACGGACCATCAGGCACGCATCACCCTCGCGGGCGCCCGGACGGGCCGCTCGCGGCGGGTCGTTCGCGGACTTTCGAGATATCGAGAGAAGGAGGATTCCTTTGAGCATACATCGTGGCAACCGCGGCGACGCCCGGCGCGTGGCCGGCATCTTCGCCGCACTGCTCCTGCTGCTCTCCGTGCGGCCGGCGGCGGGACAGGGGATCGGTGCACAGGCCGTACAGGCCGGCGCGGACGCGCGCGCCGGCGCGATCCGCGGCGTCGTCGTCTCGGCCGAGACGGGCGCGCCGCTCCCTCAGGTGCGCGTGTACCTCGACCGCACGAACCTGGGCGCCACGACCGACGCGCGCGGCGCCTTCCACCTCGCGGGCGTCGAGCCGGGCGCGCACACGCTGGTCGCGGAGCTGATCGGGCACAGGACGGAGCGGGTCGCGGTCCGCGTGGAGCCGGGCCGCGTCGCCGAGGTCGAGGTGCGCCTCGCGGTAGAGGCGCTGCCGCTGCCGGGCGTGGTGGTGAGCACGACGCGGGAGGCCGAGCGGCTCTCCAGCACGGCGGCGACGGTCGGCGTGGTCGAGGGCGCGGCGCTCCGCGACCGTCGCCCGGCGCACCCCTCCGAGGTCCTGGGCGACATCCCCGGCGTGTGGGTGAACGTGACGGGCGGCGAGGGGCACATGACGGCGATCCGCCAGCCGCTCACCACCGACCCGGTCTACCTCTACCTCGAGGACGGCGTCCCCACGCGCTCGACCGGGTTCTTCAACCACAACGCGCTGTACGAGATCAACCTTCCCCAGGCCGACCGGGTCGAGGTCGTGAAGGGGCCGGCGACGGCGCTCTACGGGAGCGACGCGATCGGCGGCGTCGTCAACGTCGAGACCCGGCCGGCGGTCGCCCAGCCCGGGATCGAGCTGACGTTCGAGGGCGGAGGCTGGGTCGGCGAGGACGAGCCGGGGTACGGGTGGTCGCGGTTCCTCGGCTCCGGCGCCTTCGTCAGCGGCCCGAACGGGATCCGGATGGACCTGAACCTGACCCGGTCGGCCGGCTGGCGCGAAGGGACCGAGTACGACCGCCAGAGCGCCACGCTGCGCTGGGACCGCGACCTGTCGGGGATGTCGCGGCTCAAGACGGTGGTCGCGTGGTCGCGGATCGACCAGCAGACGGCCGCGAGCTCGCGCCTGTCCGAAGCCGACTACCGGGATCGGCCCACGCGCAACCTGACGCCGATCTCGTTCCGCGAGGTGGACGCGCTGCGCGTCTCCGTCGCCTACGAACGGCGCACGGATCGCTCGCTGCTGAGCGTGACGCCCTTCGCGCGGTACAACGCGATGGACATCCTCCCGAACTGGTCGCTCTCCTACGACCCGGCGATCTGGGAGACGTCGAACTATTCGCTCGGCGCGCTGGTGAAGTTCCGCCACGACTTCGACCGGCTCGGCGCGCGGCTCATCGCCGGCGTTGACGTGGACTGGAGCCCCGGCGAGCACGTCGAGCGCGCGATCACGCCCACGCGGGTGGACGGGGTCTTCGTCGACTACACGGAAGGCGACGTCATCTACGACTACGACGTGGCGTTCCTGGGCGTCTCGCCCTACTTCCACGCCGAGGCCTCGCCGCTGCCGCGGCTGCGTGTGACCGCGGGGCTGCGCTTCGACCGCGTCGGCTACGACTACGATAACCACCTGGGCCCGCTGGACACCGGCCGGCACCGCCGCCCGGCGAGCACGACGGTCTGGTTCTCGGAGCTGAGCCCGAAGCTCGGCGCCGCGTACGAGCTGGGCGGCGGCGCGAGCATCTACGCCACGTACGGCCACGGCTTCCGGGCGCCGTCGGAGGGGCAGCTCTTCCGGCAGGGGGTGGCGGAGAACACCGTCGGGCTCGAGCCCGTCCGCGCGCGGAACATCGAGGTCGGCCTCCGTGGGACGGTGGGCCAGCGGCTGCGGTGGGAGCTGGCCGCCTACCGCATGTCCAAGCTGGACGACATCGTGACCTTCCAGCATGCGGACGACACGCGCGAGACGCAGAACGCGGGCGAGACGCTGCACCGCGGGGTCGAGGCCGGGCTCGCCGTCGCCCTCGCCGACGGGCTCACGGCCGAGGCGACGTGGTCCTACGCGAAGCACACGTACGAGTCGTGGCGCCCGAACCCGACGACGGACTACGCCGGGCACGAGATGGAGAACGCACCGCGCACGATCGGTGGCGCGTCGCTCCGCTACACGCCGCGCTTCCTCGAGGGCGCGAGCGCGACGCTCGAGTGGCGGCACCTGGGCGAGTACTGGCTCGACGCCGCCAACACCGAGAAGTACGAGGGCCACGACCTCTTCAACCTGCGCGCGTCGTACGAGGTCCGGCCGGGCGCAACGCTCTACGTCCGCGTCCAGAACCTGACCGACGCGCGCTACGCGGAGAACGCGGGGTACAGCGCCTTCCTCGGCCGCGAGTTCGCGCCGGGGAACCCGCGGACGCTGTACGCCGGGCTACAGGTGTCGTTTGGGAGGGAGTGATGGTGACAACGAATCGAACGGGGCGCGGGGCGGCGACAGGCGCGGGCGCGGCGAGCCGCGCCCGCGCCGGCCTCCACGGGCAGCGTCTCCGGCGCGGCGACCGGCGCGTCGCGAGGGGCTCGCTCCCGGCCCCGTGCGGGGGCACGGGACGCACGTTCGGCGGGGTCGCAACGGCGCTCGCGGCCTTCACGGCCGGTGGTCGGCCGTTCGGGTGCCAACGACTGCGCCGGGCCGGCAACGGTGCCGTGGCGGCCCTCCTCCTTGCCGCCTGCTCCATGCAGCCGGCCGCGCCGGAGGTCACGGTCGCGACCGTCGCGGCGGCGGGGGCGACGCATCCGACGGTGGCGGTCGACCCGGCGAGCGGCGCGGTCTACGTCGCCTGGGTCGGCGTGCCCGGCGCCGATGGCCGCGCCGATGTGTTCCTCGCCCGGAGCGACGACGGCGGCGCGACCTACGCCGCGCCCATCCGGGTCAACGACGTCCCCGGGGACGCCGCGCCGCACGCCCAGGCGCCGGCCCAGGTCGCCGTGGGGCCGGACGGGACGGTCTACGTCGTCTGGCAGAACAACACGAAGATCGAGGGCCGGCGTTTCCCCGCCAGCGACCTGCGCCTGGCCCGCTCCCGCGACGGCGGCCGGACCTTCGAGCCCGCCGTCTACGTGAACGACGACGCCGGCGGGCCGCCGGCGTCGCACACCTTTCACGACGTCGCCGTCCTCCCCGACGGCACCGTGCTGGTTTCGTGGATCGATGGGCGGGTCCGAGCCGCGGCCGAAGCGGCGCACGCGGGCGGGAGCGGTGCGTCGACGGGCTCGGCGCGCAATGGTAGCCCCGCGGCGTCCGGCGGACCGGCGCACCACGGCGTACAGGGTGTGCCCGAGGAGCCCAGCTCCCAGATCCGCGTCGCGCGCTCTCTCGACGGCGGCCGCACGTTCGGCCCGAGCGTCGTCGTGGCCGAGCAGGCGTGCCCGTGCTGCCGGACGTCGCTCGCCGTCGGCCCGGCGGGCGAGGTGTACCTGGCGTGGCGGGCGGTGTTCGCCGGGAGCATCCGGGACGTCGTCGTCGCGCGCTCCGACGACGGCGGCCGATCGTTCCGCCCCGCGATCCCGGTGCACGACGACGGCTGGCGGCTCGACGCCTGCCCCCACGCCGGCCCGTCCCTCGCCGTCGACGCCGAGGGCCGCCTCCACGCGGCGTGGTTCACCGGCGTCGAGGGCCGCGCGGGCGTCTTCCACGCCGTCTCGACCGATGGCGGGAGGAGCTTCCGCGGGCCGCACGCTCTCGCCCGCGCCGACGTCGTCGCGCCCTCGCTGGCGAAGCTGGACGCCGCCGGCGGCGCGGTCTGGGTGGCATGGGAGGACCGCACGAGCCCGGAGCGCCGGCTTCGTGTCGGCCACGCCCGCAACGGCGGCGCTCCACGAGCCTTCGACGTCGCGCTCGGACCCGGCGTCGCGCCCGCCCTCGCCGCGACGGACGACCTGGCCGTGGTCGTGTGGCTCGAGGAGGAGGCGGTGCGCAGCGCGGCGCTGCGGTGGGAGCGGTAGGCGCCGCGGTGCTGCGTCCGACGCCTCATGGAGGCGGCGCCGCGGCGGAGGCGTTGAAGGCCGAGACACCTCTCACGATCAGGAGGCCGGTCATGCGCGACGAGCCAACTTCAGCCATCGGCAGAGGACGCTCCCTCCTGCTGATATGCGTCCTCTCGATCGCCTTCGCGGTCTCGTGCGCCATGCCCGCCCGCGCACAAACGGGTGGAGACTCGATCGCGATCGCGATAATCCGGGATGTCATGCTGCAACGCCTGATCTGGCTCCAGGACTCCACCCTCGATTCTGCTTGCCACGTCTACGAGAAGACGGGACGCCCCACCAACCTCGCCGACGCACTGGGTCCGGTGGCGGGCCGACTCCTCGACCGCCCGGATGATCCTTGCGGACCACGAGGCCCGTGGAGGCCAGGCGTGGTGTTGTACTCGATTTCCGTCCAAGGTTCAGGTGCGACGGTTGTTCTGCACGTCCACAGAGGCGAGTTCTCGCACACGGAGGAGTATACCCTTCACCAGGAATCGCCGGGATATCCCTGGATCGTCGATGAGATTCGCCTGCACGAGTGGTCGTATGTCATAATCCCCTCCGAACCCACCCCCGGCGGCCGACGTCGAATTTAGCGAAGGAGTCGGGGGCCCCTCTCGGGGCGCTTTTTCGTTGCCCGCGGCTCGCATCTTGCCATGTATATCATTGCCACGCAATCACTTATACGCGTGCTGGAGGTGTGCATGGCCCAGAGAGCAACTGAATTCACCCGGACGACACCCGACCGCGGCCGGTCGACGACGGTCCGTGAAGAGGTTCGACGGGGGATGGAGGAGCGTCCGACGACCCGGAGGAAGGTCTCCCCGCCGAAGCGCACGGCCGCGCAGATCGCGTCGCTAGGGATGGGGATCGCGAGCCTGTCGCTCGGCGCACTGGCGTTCGTGGGGCCGCTGGTGACGGGGAACCGCGACAAGGTCATCAACCTCCGCAAGGGCAAGCTGTTCGACGTCTTCGCCATGAACCCGCTGCATGCGGGGATCCACATCGGGCTCGGCCTGCTCGGGATCCTGGCCGCGCGCTCGCAGAAAGCCTCGCGTGGCTATCTGGCAGTCTCGTCGGCGGGTCACGCGGCGCTGGCCACCACGGGGATCCTCGCGGGACGCAAGCGGTCCGGGATCTACGAGGTCATGGGGATGGCGATGAACACCGCCGACAACATCCTGCACTCGGCGTGGTGCGGCGCGGCGGCGCTCTTCGCGGCCCGGCCGCATCTGTTGCAGAGGGCCGCGTAGGGTGGTGTGAGGTAGAGGCGTGACGGATGGGGGGAGGGAGGACTGGACGCGGGCGGAAGCGGCAGAGTGGATTCCCGGGCCAGATCTAGAGGTGCAGGCGCGGCGGGCAGCCGCGCCCGCTAGATCAACGACCTTCCCTGCCCCCCATCCACCGCCAGGCAGGCGCCGGTCACGAGGCTCGCCCGGGGCGAGGCCAGGTAGGCGACGAGGCTCGCGACCTCCTCCGGGCGGCCGAAGCGGCCGAGCGGCAGGTTCTCCTCGACGAAGCGCTGCATCGCCTCGGGATTCTCCTTCACGCGCCGGTCCCAGCCGCCGCCGGGGAATAGGATCGACCCGGGCGCGACGCTGTTCACCCGGATACCGCGGGGCGCGAGTTCGAGGGCGAGGACGTCGGCGGTGGCGATGACTGCGGCCTTGGCCGCGGTGTAGCTCGCCCGGCCGGCGCCGCCCGTCTCGCGCCCCCAGACCGAGGCGATGAAGATGATCGAGCCGCCGCCCCGCGCCTCGAGATGCGGAATCGCCCGGCGCGCGATGCGCACCCCGGATAGCAGGTTGAGCTCGAGGATGTAGCGCCAGTCGTCGTCGGTCGTCTCCTCGAACGGCTTGTGCCGGCTCCCGCCCACGTTGTTGACGACGATGTCGAGCCCGCCCAGCTCGCGGGCGGCGTCGTCGACGAAGCGCGTGGCCGCCTCCGCGTCGGTCACATCGACGGCGCGGGCGAAGACGCGGCCGCTTCCCAGCGCCTCGAACTCCGCGGCGGCCGCTTCGAGCGGAGCGGCCGAGCGTGCGCAGATGGCGAGGTGGCACCCTTCGGCGGCGAGGGCCGCCGCGATCGCTTTCCCGATCCCGCGGCTCGCGCCCGTGACCAGCGCGATGCGGTCCTTCAGTCCCAGGTCCATGGGTGTAGCATGCGCGCCCCGGAACGTTCGGGCAAGGCTGGGGTGGAACGAGCCCGGAGACGCCCGGCGGCCGGCCAAGGCAGGGGCGACCCGTGGCCCGTGCCCGCCGTTTGACCCGAAGGATGCCGCGGAGGCCGCCAAATCGCCGAGCACGCGATCGCCGTGCGTGGCGCCACTACTGGAGGATCGCGCTCCGCGGGGGTAGAATTCGAGCCGGAGGTTTACCAGGGATTGGCGATGCATACACTGAAGTTCGAGCTCCCTGCCTGGATCGACGACGTCGTGGATTGGGACCGGCCGTACCCGACCGTCGAGGACCGCGTCGGGCTGGCGATACGGCTGTCGCGGGAGAACGTGGAGCGCGACGGCGCGGGGCCGTTCGGCGCGGCGGTCTTCGAGACGGAGACGGGCCGCCTGATCTCCGTCGGCGTGAATCGCGTGGTCCCGGCGCGGAACAGCGTCCTCCACGCCGAGATCGTGGCCCTGATGTTCGCGCACCGGCGCACGGGCGCGTACGCCCTCAACGGCGACGGCCTACCGGCGCACGACCTGGCGACCTCCTGCGACCCGTGCGCCATGTGCCTCGGCGCCACGCTCTGGAGCGGCGTGCGCCGGGTCCTGGCCGGCGCGGACCGGGAAGACGCCATGGCCGTCGGGTTCGACGAGGGGCCGGTCTTCCCGGAGTCGTTCGCGTACCTGGCCGACCGCGGCGTGGAACTCATCCGCGGGATCCGTCGCGCCGAGGCGCGGGAGGTCCTCCAGGCGTACGTCGGGCGCGGCGGCCGGATCTACAACGGGTAGCTCGCGGCCGGCGGGCGTTTCTCGCTCGCCGCGGAAACGCGCGCCAGGCGGCCGCCGCGCCCCGGCGCGCCAGCGATTTCGCGGCGGCGCGCGTCTCCAAGGTGCAAGTGCCACGACTCAGGAGGATGTATGGCCCGCAGTGAGATCGGGGCGGTGCGACGCCGGGCGCGGCGCGGGGCGGAGATCGGGACGGCGGATGCGGAGGGCCCCGTCGGCGTCGCGGCGTCGTCCCGGAGCCGGAGCGAGCTCGGTCGGGCGGCCGCCCGGTTCATGTTCCAGGCGCACCTCTGGCTCGGCGTGATCACGACCGGCGTCGTGCTCGTGCTGTGCGTGACCGGCATCCTGCTCAACCACAAGCGCGCGCTCGGGCTCATGCCAGACGTCCCCAACGAGCCGAGCGGCCCCTTCGAGGACGCGCTCTCCCTCGCCGCCCTCGCCGATATCGCCGCCCGCGCCG
The DNA here is from genome assembly GCA_047459275.1 of Gemmatimonadota bacterium. Taxonomy (GTDB): domain Bacteria; phylum Gemmatimonadota; class Gemmatimonadetes; order Longimicrobiales; family RSA9; genus CALBZE01. The sequence goes on along the minus strand of VSDC01000007.1, from coordinate 8,278 downwards.
TCGGGCCGGAGATCGCCGCGGCCGGCATCGACCGCATGGACGTCCGCCCCGGCGATGGCCTCATCAAGGTCCGCTTCGACGACCGCGCCGTGACCGAGGTGACCGTCGACATCAACACGGGCGAGATCCTCGAGATCGGCGAACGGAACGACGTCTTCCTGGAGAAGCTGCACTCCGGCGAGATCTTCGGCGACGGCTGGATCCTCCTCAGCGACATCGCCGCCGTCGCCATCGCCATACTGATCCTCAGCGGCTACTGGCTCTGGCTCTACCCGAGGGTGCGCAGATGAACGCCTGGGGCATCGCCTTCCTCCTTGGCCTTTTTGTGGCGCCCGCCGTGCTCCTCTGGCTCGGCCACCGCCTCCGCGGCCGCGGCGCCGCGGCGTTCGGCGCCTTCTGGGGCGGCGTCATCGGCCACTCCCTCGCCCTTGTCGCGGTGCTCGTCGCCGCGCACTGGCCGCCCGTCCTCTGGGTCGAAGGATCGCTCCGCGCCGGGATCGTCTTCGGCTCGCTGCTGGGCGCCAGCATCCTCGGCGCCGGGATCGGCGCGGCCGTGGCGGTGGCGAGGGGGCGGTAGATCGGGTCGGCCGGGGCGCGACCTGACCCGGGGATGCCGCGCCCGGAGATGCCCCGCCCAACCGGCCGCCCGCGCCGGCGCCGCCCGGGCCGGAGGAGACGCCGGCCGGGGCCGGACCCGGCCGCGCCGCCGGCGTCGCAACTTGCCCTCCACCAACGCTTTCGCTACATATCATGCCACACCGCACGAAAGGCATCCGATGCATCGTTCGATCGAGTCGCTGATCCGCGAGGCCGAAGAGACCGGCAGGTCCCTCCCCGAGGTCGTCCTCCGGACGGAAGTCGAAGAGAGCGGTCGCAGCGCCGAGGAGATCCGCGAACGGATCCGGAAGACGCTGGCGATCATGCGCGCCGCGATCGAGGAGGGGCTGAAGGGCGAGGTGCGTTCGCCGTCGGGGCTCACGGGCGGGCGCGCGGCGCGGCTCTGGAGCGCCGGGCCCCGGCTCCTGGGCCCGCGGGTGACCGAGACGCTGGCCCGGGCGATCGCGACGCTCGAGGTCAACGCGGCGATGGGGTTGATCGTCGCGGCGCCGACGGCGGGCGCGGCCGGCGTGCTCCCGGCGATCATCGTCGGCGCGTCGGAGTTCCTCGGGCTGGACGAGGAGCGGCAGATCGACGCGATGCTGGTGGCGGGCGGCGTGGGCGGCGTCATCGCCCAGCGCGCCTCGATCGCCGGCGCGGAGGGCGGCTGCCAGGCCGAGACCGGGACCGCGGCCGCCATGGGCGCCGCCGCCGTGACCTGGGCCGCCGGCGGGACGAACCAGCAGGTCGCGACCGCCGTCGCCCTGGCGCTCCAGGGGATGCTCGGGCTGATCTGCGACCCGATCGGCGGGCTCGTCGAGATCCCGTGCATCTACCGCAACGCGTCGGCCGCGATGCAGGCGATCGCCGCGGCCGAGATGGCCCTCGCGGGGCTCGACTTCCCCGTCCCGGCCGACGAAGTCATCGACGTCATGGGCGAGGTGGGGCGGCGGATGCCCGTCGCCTACAGGGAGACGGCGCAGGGCGGGCTGGCCGCGGCGCCCTCCGCCCGCCGCCTGGTGCAGATCCAGCCCGCGCGCCGGCCCACGGGGATCAGCGCGTAGACTCCGACGGGGATCGGCGCGTGGGCGACGTCGTCGGGGTGGAGGCGACATCGCCCGCGCCCCGCTCCACGGGCGCCGAACGTTCGCGGCGCGGCGCGGACTTTCGGGAGACGGACACGGAACGATGGTATCGCTCTTCGATATCCTGGGCCCCGTCATGGTGGGCCCGTCGTCGTCGCACACCGCGGGCGCGTGCCGCCTCGGGCTCATGGCCCGGGCGATCGTGGGCGGCACGCCCGAGCGCGTGCGGATCCTCCTGCACGGCTCCTTCGCCGCGACGGGCGAGGGGCACGGGACGCACCGCGCGCTGCTGGGCGGGCTGATCGGCCTCCCGCCCGACGACCTCCGCCTCCGCGATGCGTACGACGAGGCCGAGGACGCGGGCCTCGAGTGGACCTTCGAGAACATCGACCTCGGCGACGACGCGCACCCCAACACCGCCGTCTTCGAGCTCGAGCGCGCGGGCGAGCGCACCGTCGTACGCGGCGCGTCCGTCGGCGGTGGACGCATCGAGATCACCGAGATCGACGGCTTCCCCGTCTCCCTCGGCGGCGACTACCACACCCTCGTCGTCTTCGCCCGTGACGAGCCTGGCACCATCGCGACCATCGCCGGGATCTTCGCGAAGGAGGGCGTCAACCTGGCGACGATGCGCGTCGACCGCACCGGCCGCCACAAGGACGCGCTCATGACGATCGAGCTCGACGAGCCGATCTCCGACCAGGCGCTCGCCGAGATCCGCTCCCACCGCTGGCTGCACTGGGCGCGGAGGATCGAGAAGATCGCTTGAGCGAGTGGGCCGGGGGCGCTGCGCGTCGCCCGGGTCCCGGGCAACTCACACGAGGCTCTTGCCCAACACGAGCGCGAGCGTCGCAACCGGGCCCTGTACGACCGCGGCTACACCAACGGCGCCCGCCAGCCAGCCCACGCCGTGGCTCCCCGACCTCGCTACAGTGGCGAGTCCCCAACACGCGTAGGGCAGCCCGAGCAGCACCGCGGTGAACAGGCCCGGCACATACGCGCCGAACAGTATGGCCTGCGCGACATGCCCCAACGCATTGGTCCCCACGACGGCAACGAGGAGAACGAAGAAGTCGACGGCTCGACCGCCCTCTCGTCTCGCTCGGTCCGCCAAGCACGCAGCGGCGATGAAGACCAGCAGGAGTGCAGTTGCGGCGACGCCGAATTCCACCGTGGTGATGGGGAGGAGAGATCGGAACAACGCCGGGAGGCGATCGCCATGCAGGAAAGTCCAGTCCTGGATCGTGGCCACCTCCTCGACATCATGGATCAGGAACACCGCCGGCCCTGCCCAGATCACCTGCCTCAAACGGCCACTCGATGCTTTGTCGGCCGCGGACATCCGTAGGTCCTTTCGATCCATTCTTCACCCTCGGGCCGGCACCGGCGACCGCCGTCTCTCCAGTTCCGCGATGATCTCCTCGGCCGACAACACCCTCGCGAACCCCTTGCGCAGCACCTTCAACTCGGGCTCTTGCATCGTCGGATCGTCCGTGGCGCACACATCGCTGCCCACCACCACCTTGAAGCCCCGCTCGTAACCCTGCCGGGCCGTCATGCCGCAACAGTAGTTCGTCAACGTGCCGCAGATGAGGATCGTGTCCGGCCCCAGGTTCTTCAGTATGGTCTCGAGCGGCGTGTCGTAGAACGCTCCGTACGAAGGCTTGTGAATCACCACGTCCTCGGGTTGGGGCTCCAGCTCGCACCAGATCCGGCCGTCCCGAAACCACCGTGGATCGCTCTCCAGGTCCGGATAACGGTTGGGCATCAGGGGTCCGGTCGTGGGTCGATCCAGGTACCGGTGCGTCGCCGAGAAGACGGTGAAGATCACCGGCACGCCGGCCGTGCGGCACGTCGTGATCAAGCGCTTGATCCGCGGCGCCTGGCGTGTGGCCTCGGGCACCCAGTACGGCGTCCAGCCCGGGCGCACGAACTCATCCTGCATGTCGATGACGAGCAATGCAGTCCGTTCCGCCAGGATGTCGAAGCTTGCCGCTCCCCGTTCGTATGCCTCCCGCGCCCGTGCAAGAACGAATGTTTCACTGAATTGTCTCTCTTCCATCTGTTTCATCCTCCGATCAGACCGAGCCTCATCACTTGGACGTCATCGGTCACCGGAACGTGACAGGGAAGAGGTTGGCATCCAGCCGCCGACCGGGTATCGTTCTGCGGGTTGCGGGTGCCGTGAGGGCTCGCAGCTCAGCTCAGGATGTGAATGCATTGGCGCGCCAATACTGGAGACACAGTGAGCACCGCAGGGCTCGTGGGCGGGTTGGGGCCGGAATCCACGGTCGACTACTATCGGATGATCCTGCAGCTCTGGAAGGAGCGTCATCCGTCCAGTCTGCCGCACCTGATCATCGACAGCCTCGACGTCAACGTCGGCATCCACCTCGTCCGGAACGACCGTCCAGGGCTGGTCCGATACCTCCTCGACTCGATCCGACGCCTCGAGCGCGCCGGGTGCGATTTCGCGGCGATGGCCGCCAACACCCCGCACATCGTCTTCGACGAGCTGGCCGCGGCGTCTCCGATCCCGCTCCTGAGCATCGTCGAATGCTGCGCGGACGCCGTCGAAGCCCGCGGGTTTCGGCGGGTGGGGCTGTTGGGCACGGGATTCACGATGGGGGCGGGCTTCTATCCCGCGGTCCTCGAGCGGCGGGGCATAGACGTCGTGGTCCCGGACGAGGACCGCCGCGCCTGGCTGCACGACCGGTATCTGACCGAGCTGCTCAACGGCGACTTCACGGACGAGACGCTCGCCGGCGTTACCCGGATCGTGGAGGACTGGGCGGAGCGAGGCGACGTCGACGCGGTGATTCTCGCGGGGACCGAGCTCCCGCTCCTGATCCGGGCCGACTCGCTCGCCGGCCTGCCGCTGCTGGATACCACAGAGATCCATGTCCGGGCTATCGTCGACCGTCTGGACGAGCGCGTGCAGCAGCCGGCGGTGTGATCCGGGGGCCGGGCCGGCGTATTGCAGGGTCACGTGCGGCGCGGCGTCACACCGCGCGGGCGGTCACGGCCGTAGGGCGTCGCTCAGCACGGGCGACCCTGTTAGCTGGGTGTCGCCCGATGCGGCCGATGACGTCCGCAGGTCCACCATCGCCTGACCGGTCGACCGATTCACCCGGGCAACCCGTACTCCCGCCGGTAGTAGATCAGCGGTCTCCGATCCACCCCGGTGGCGACCTTCTCCACCGCCCCGATCACGAGCGTGTGGTCGCCCTCCTGGTACCGGCGCGTCACGCGGCAGGTGAAGCTGGCGAGGGCGTCGGGGAGGACCGGGTCACCCTCGCGGGGGAAGTGCATCTGGGCGAGAGGGCCCGTGTCTGCGAAGATGCTTGCGAGGCGGCGCTGGTCCTCGGCCAGGATGCTCACCCCGAACTCCGCGCCCTCCTTCAGGAACGGCAGCACCGTGGCGTTGGGGTTGATGGAGACGAGGACGAGGGGCGGGTCGACGGCCACGGGGAGGAACGCCGTCGCCGTGATCGCGTAGACCGTCGCCCCGTCGCGCACGGCGACGACGGTCACGCCGGTCGCCCAGCGGGAGAACGCCTCGCGCAGCGTGGCCGGCGATAGCGGGCTCGCCTCTTCGGTCCGTGCGCCCGTGGCCTCGATCCGCGCCGAGATCGGCCGGCGCGTCCTGCGCTGCTCGCTCATGCCGTCGCCTCCTCCGCCGACAGTCATCTCCAACGTGCAAGTTAAGGCCGGGTGCAGGACGCAGCCAGCCGCCAGACCACCCCTCTCGGCCGGCGCTCGAACGATCCTCCTCACGCGGCCGTGCGTGTAGTCGAGCATCCGGCCGGCCGCCGGACCACGCGGGCCGACGCCGCGGAATTGATCCACTGAGCGCGGCGGAGCCTCCCAACCATCGCGGCCGCCGGGCACCGCGATTGCGTGGACCACCGGGCCGTCTGCGGCCGGCGTCACGCGCCTGTCATGGCCCGCGCCGGGGCGTCCGGCGCCGTCGCATAGCCGTCTCGTTTCCGACCATCGATTTCCCGAGGAGGCAATGCATGTTCTTTCGCGATCGGCGGCTGCAATTCGACGCGAGGCCCGAGCGTCCCGATCCGGTCTACGCCAGGAAGCTGCAGGAGGTGCTGGGCGGCCAGTGGGGCGAGATCAGCGTGATGATGAGCTACCTGTTCCAGGGGTGGAACTGCCGCGGACCGGCCAAGTATCGCGATATGATCCTCGACATCGGCACCGAGGAGATCTCGCACGTGGAGATGCTGGCGACGATGATCGCGCGCCTCCTCGAAAAGGGCCCGGTCGACGCGCAGGAGGAGGCCGCCCGGGATCCGATGGTCGCCGCCGTGCTCGGCGGGATGAACCCGCAGCACGTGATCGTGACCGGGCTCGGCGCGTCGCCGACCGACAGCGTCGGCTACCCGTGGAACGCCCGCTACACCATCGCGAGCGGCAACCTGCTCGCGGACTTCCGCTACAACCTCACCGCGGAGTCGCAGGGGCGCCTCCAGGTCTGCCGGCTCTACAACATGACGACGGACCCGGGCGTGCGTCGCATGCTCTCCTTCCTGATCGCCCGGGACACGATGCACCAGAACCAGTGGCTGGCGGCGATCGAGGAGCTGAAGGCGGACGGGCTGGAAGAGACGCCGGTCCCGAGCGCGTTCCCGCAGGAGCTGGAATACGCCGACGTCGCCTACCAGTTCTGGAACGTCTCGGACGGCGACGAGAGCGAGGCCGGCCGCTGGGCGAGCGGGCCGAGTCCCGACGGCAAGGGCGAATTCCAATACCTCGCCCGCCCCGAGCCGCTGGGCGAGGAGATCCGGGAACTGAACGAAGCCGAGCCGCTCGCCCTCGGGACGGCGAAGAAGAAGATGAGGATCCGGCCGCCCGGGATCGGCGGCGGCCGCGGCGGCGAGCTGCGCGCGGCGGACTGAGGGCGGGCGCACGGGACCGCCCGAGCGCGACCGCAATCCAGGGCGCCGGGCGCAAGCGGGGGCGGCCAGACGCCGCCCCCCGCGTCGCATCCGGACCTCCCCCGCTTCCGCGCCCGCGGCGCACCGCTATCGCCTCGCCCTCCCCCGGAGTCTCCGTGGCGCCCTCACGGCTCCCCCATGTCCGCGCCGCCGGCGGACCCGCAACACGTCGCCGGCCTCGTTGTCTCCTCCGCGTACTTACACTTCCGTCACGTCTCCACCGACCCCTTCCGGCAGCATCATCGTGAGCGTCAGCCCGATCGCGATCACCGCGATCCCGACGCGGTACAGGAACGAGACGGCGCCGGTCAGCGTCTCGGGCGGCGCGGCGGCGATCGGGTCGGCGGCGCCGACCGGGACCACGCGCGCGATCCGGAGCGCGAAGAGCGCGCCGGCGACGGTAACGCCGATCACCTGGCCTATGGCGCGCGAGAAGGTCGAGAGGGCGGTGACGACGCCGACCGCCTCCGGCCGCGCCGCGCCCTGCGCGATCAGCGTGTAGAGCGGGAGCGACGGCCCGATCCCGAGGCCCACCAGCACCATCTTCCACGTCACCTCGAGCGACGTCGTGTCCGTCGTCAGCGTGTACCCCATGAGCCCGAACGCGACGACGAGGAGGAGCTGGCTCCCCACGAGGAGCGACTTCGTGTGCCCCAGCCGGCTGGCGAGCTGCCCCGCCGAGATGCTCCCGCCGACGATCCCGAGGGTGAGCGGCAGGAGCGTGAGCCCCGCGCTCGTCGCCGAGACGCCGACGACGTTCACCAGGTAGAGCGGCAGGAAGACCATGCTGATCAGGAAGACCGCGCCGAGCGCGAACGACGCGGCCGTCGCCAGCGCGATCGCCCGGTTCCGGAAGAGGCGCAGGTCGACGATCGGGTCCGCCGCGCGCCGCTCCGTCGCCACGAAGGCGACGAGGCCGAGCACCGAGGCCGCGACGAGCGCGAGCACCGGCCCGCGCCCCGACGTCGCCTGGCCCACCGAGACGTTCTCGCCCCCGCCGCCGAGCGACAGGGCGATGAGGAGCGGGACGACGCCCACGACCAGCCACGCCGCGCCGGCAACGTCTATCGGCGCGACCCGCGGCCGCCCGCCGATCCGCGGCATCTTCGTCACGATGAACCACAGCGCCACGCCGCCGATCGGCACGTTCACGAAGAAGACCCAGTGCCAGCCGAGCGTGTCGGTGATCACGCCGCCGACCAGCGGGCCGATGACGCTCGAGATCCCCATCGTCGCGCCGATCAGCCCCATGTACTTCCCGCGCTCCGCGGGCGGGAAGAGGTCGGCGATCACCGCGAGGGTCGAGGTGAAGAGCGACGCCGCGCCGAGCCCCTGCACCGTCCGCCCGACGATCAGCACGCCCGTGTTCGGCGAGAGCCCCGCCACCACCGAGCCGGTGAGGAAGAGCACGACCCCGACCAGCAGGATCGGCTTGCGGCCGTAGATGTCCGACAGCTTGCCGTAGATCGGCAGCATGACCGTCGACGCGACGAGGTACGACGTCGTGAGCCACGCGTAGAGCGACGCCGGGATCGACAGGTCGCGCTGGATCTCCGGACCCGCCGTCGCCACGATCGTCTGGTCCAGCCCCGAGAGCAGGAGTGCGAGCAGCACCCCCGCCATCGCGTAGACGCGGTCGCGGCGGCT
>VSDC01000226.1:0-4599 GCA_047459275.1 Gemmatimonadota bacterium | reverse complement strand
CGTGCCGACCCCCGCCCGCAGCTTCGTTTCCTGCGCCGGCCGGTAGGCGACGCCGGCGCGGTAGGTGCCGAAGGTGCCGAAGGCGTCGTTGTCGTCGACACGGGCGCCGAGCGTGAGCGCGAGCGCGGGGATCGGCTGCACGAGCGCCTGCGCGTACACGCCGCGGTTGGTACGCTCGGCGCCGAACGAGTCGCTCCCCGGCCCCCACTCGGACTCGTATTCGCTGCTGCTCTCCGTTTGCTGGTCCTCCAGCTCGACGCCCGCCGTGAGCACGACGGAGGTGCCGAGCCCGTAGTTCGCGCGCAGGTCGACGGAGCGGCGGCGGGTTTCCGTGTCCGCGAAGTAGGCGTAGGTGCCGGAGGTGTCGGTCTCGTCGTCCTGCGCGTCGCGGGTGCCGGCCTCGAGGTCGCTCAGCGAGAGGAGCAGCCGGAGCTCGAGGCGGTCGGTCAGGCGCCGGGCGGCCTCGAAGCCGAGGGTCAGCCGGTCCTCGAGCTGGTACGCGTTCCGGTCGACGACGTTGCCGCCGGAGTCGGTCGGGTAGTGGAACTCGCCGCTCCCGTAGCGGACCGTGAGCGTCGCGTCCGTGCGGGCATCCGGCTCGAAGCGGATCCGCCCGCTCAACGCGTCGTTCCGGTACTCGTTGTTGAAGTCGTAGATGCCGTCGGTCTGGAAGCGCGAGCCGGAGAAGGAGTAGCTCGCCGGGCCGGCCGCGCCCGAGATGTCGGCGCCGTACTCGAGCGTACCGCGGCTCCCGCCGCGCACGGTGGCGTTCGCGCGCGTCCGGCCGCGACCCTCCTTCGTGAAGATCTGGATCACGCCGCTCACCGCGTCCGAGCCGTAGAGCACGCTCGCCGGCCCGCGCACGACTTCGATGCGCTCGATGTTGGCGGTCGAGAGGTTGGCCAGGTCGGCCCGGCCGCCCGGCTCGTTGATGGGCACGCCGTCGACCAGGACCTTCACGTAGTCGCTCTCGCCGCCGCGGACGAAGAGCGACGTGGTCGCGCCGTGGGATCCGCTCTGCACGACGGAGATCCCCGGGAGCGCGCGGATCGCGTCCAGCACGTGGGCGACGCCGCGCGCCTGCAGCTCCTCGCCCCGGACCACGGTCACGGCGGCGGGTACCGTGGCGAGCGGGACGGCGACGCGGGTGGCGGTCACCACCAGCTCGCCGAGGGCGACGGTGTCCTGGGGCTCCTGGGCGAGCGCGGGCTCGGGCGTCAGCGCGGACGCAGGCGCGAGCGCGGCGACGAAGGCTAGCGTCGTCGCGCCACGGCGTATGATTGCGCGTTCGGTATTCAACATTGGTCGACTCCGTGGTTGGGAGTTGAGTTCAGACTTCGGACACGGCCAGCGGCACGACTTGCGGTGCGCCGGCATCCGGTCCCGGGCCTGGATGCGGCAGGACCGCAAGGGGCCAGTGGTAGACGGCTTCCAGGATCTCGCGGCGCAGGACGTCGCCGGGCGCGCCTTCGGCGACGGCCCGGCCGCGGTCGAGGAGGAGGAGCCGGTCCGCGTAGCGTGAAGCCAGGTTCAGGTTGTGGGTGACCACGACGACGGTCACGGCATCGCGGCCGGCAAGGGTGGCGAGGAGCTCGAAGATCGCCATCTCGTGCTTGACATCGAGCGCGGCTGTCGGCTCGTCGAGGACGAGAGTGGCGGGCTCCTGGGCGAGCGCGCGCGCGATGCGAGCGCGCTGCCGCTCCCCGCCGGAAAGCGTCGTGAACGGCCGATCGGCCAGGTCGAGGACGTCGCAGCGGGCCATGGCCTCCTCGATGGCGCGGCGGTCGCCCTCGCCCTCGCGACGCCACGGTCCGAGGTGCGGGTAGCGGCCCATGGCCACGAGCTCCCGCACCGTGATCGGGAACACCACCTCCTCGCCCTGCGCGACGACGCCGACGCGGCGCGCGAAATCGCGCCGTGGCCAGTCGCGGACGGGCCGGCCGTCGTAGAGGACGGCGCCGGACGTGGGCGCGAGGGCGCCGAGGAGGAGCTTGAGGAGCGTCGATTTCCCGGACCCGTTGGGCCCCAGGATCGCGTACAGCGAGCCCGCCGGGACCGTGATCTCCACGCCCTCGACCGCCGACCGCGGAGCGCCGGGGTAGCGGAACGAGAGGGCGCGGGTCTCGAACGTCGCAGTCCGCACGGCGTCGCTCATACCGCCCTCCGGGTCAGGAGCACGACGAAGACGGGTACGCCGACGAGGGCGGTCACGACGCCGATCGGCAGCTCGGCGGGCGCGGCGATGGTCCGGGCCACCGTGTCCGCCGCGAGGAGGAAGGCGGCCCCCGCCAGCATCGAGGCAGGCAGCAGCAGCCGGTGGTCGCTCCCCCAGAGGAGCCGGATCGCATGCGGCACGACCAGGCCGATGAATCCGATCGCGCCGGCCACGGCCACGCCTGCCGCCACGAGGAGCGAGGCGACGAGGAACGCGACCCACTTCACCCTCTCGACGCGCACGCCCAGGTACAGCGCGGTGTCCTCGCCCATGGCCAGCAGGTTGAGCGGGCGGGCGAGGGCGATGAGGACCGCTGCGGCGGGGAGCAGGTACGCGGCGAGGACGGAGGTGGTCGCGCCGCTCGCGCTGGAGAGGCTCCCCATCATCCAGAAGACGGCCGACCGGAACGTCTCGGCGTCCGAGAAGGTCAGGATCAGAAGGACGATCGCGTTGAAGAACGAGCCCAGAATGACGCCGGCCAGGAGCAGGACGCGGGTGTCGAGGGCCCTTCCCACGCTCGTCGCGATGCGGAAGACGAGGAGGATCGCGACGATCGCGCCCACGAACGCCGCCGCCGGGAGCGACCACGCCGCCGTCGCCGACCAGCCGAGGGCGATGGCGACGACGGCGCCGACCGCCGCGCCGCCCGAGACGCCGAGGATGTACGGCTCGGCGAGGGGGTTGCGGAGCAGCGCCTGGAATACCGCGCCGGAGAGGGCGAGCCCGCCGCCGAGGAGCGCCGCGAGGATCGCGCGCGGGAGCCGGAGCCGGACCACGATCGCGCGCGTCGTCTCGTCCGCGCCGCCGGTCAGCGCGTCGATCACGTTGCCGAGCGGGATCCCCGCCGCGCCGAACGCGATGCTCGCGACGAGGGCCGCGCTCGCCAGGAGGGCGAGGAGCAGGAGGCGAAGCGGGTAGGCGGGAGTCACGGCGTCGCCTCCGGGGAGGGGGCGCCAGGCCCCGTCGTCGCTCCGGATTCGGGGATGGTGGGTCGCACCGGCGGGATCGCGGCCGAGGGCGGGGCCGCAGCCGCGGCGCGCGGGTCGAACGGGGCCTCCGCGAGGGCGCCCGGGTGCAGGATCTCCGCGATCTGCCGCGCGACCAGCCCCACCCTCGGGCCCGGGCGGTTGAAGATCGTGGCGTCGACTGCATAAACGCGCCCGTCGCGCACGGCGCGCAGCTCGCGCCAGCCGGCCGCGCGGCGGAACCACTCGAGCAGGCTATCGCCATCCCAGTTGCCGGTGGGGACGATCAGCACGTCCGGCTGGCGGCGCACGATCTCCTCTAGGGAGACCTGGGGCCACCCGGCCGGGCCGTCGGAGAAGACGTTCTCCCCGCCCGCCACGGTGACCAGCTCGTCGGCGAAGGTGCCGGGTCCGGCGATCATCGCCGGGTCGCGGCCGATGAGGTAGAGGACGCGAGGCCGTCCGCGCCCCGCTACCGCGCGCCTCACCTCGTCCAGCTCCGCGTGGATCCGCGCCACGAGCGAGTCGGCACGAGCGTCGAGGCCCAGGAGCCGACCGATGCGGCGGATCGTCGAGTCGACGTCGTCGAGGGTCTCGATCGCCGCGCCGTAGGCCGGGATCCCGAGGTCGGCCAGCCGCGCCGCGGTCGTTCGCGTCTGCCCGTCCCGCCACATCACGACCAGCTCCGGGCGGAGGCGCGCCAGCCACTCGATGCTTGGGATCAGCGCCTGCTCCGTCGACGGCAGGTGCGCGAGAGACGGGTCCTCGTCGAACGCCGTGCGCGCGACCAGCCGGTCGGCGGCGCCGAGCGCGACGATCGTCTCCGTGATGGCGGGGATCATGGAGATGATGCGGGTCGGCGGCGCCGCGACGCTGACTTCGCGGCCACCGTCGTCCACGACCGTCGCGAAGACGGCCGTCTCGCCCCCGGGCGACTTGGCGCACCCGGCCAGGGCGAGCACCAGAGCGAGGAGCGGTGAGGGTACCCGTCGTACCGACACGAAAAACCGTCCTTCCCACACACGAGGGAAGAACGGGTATACGACGCCGACACGACCGGCTCGCGTCTATCGCCCGCCCCTTCCCTCGAAGGGGGTTCACTCGGGCACGAACGGAGCCGGTCTCCTGGCTCGAGACAGCGCCGCTCGCCTTCCCAGGGCGCCGAGGCACCCCAGTGGCTCATCGAGCGGGCCACACCGGCGGCCGCGAATCGAGCGGCGGCCGGGTCTCTCACAGTGGCGGGGCCGCGCCGGTCTTGCACCGGACTTCCGGTAGGCCCCGTTCGTGTTATGTCGATCGGAAGGTAGCGGCGACCCGGCGGATGCGCAAGGCGGGGCGTCGGCGCGGGCGGCGCCGGGTCGCGCAACTCTTTGTCAGCGCGAGCGAACCGCCGTCGTGCCGGCCGAGACGATCCGCTCG
>VSDC01000225.1:0-4615 GCA_047459275.1 Gemmatimonadota bacterium | reverse complement strand
CCTTGTTCCGGTACGACACGGTCTCGCCGGAGTGGGCCCCGGCGGTCCATCGCGGTTGTTCGGTGGGCTGGAGGATCCATCATAACGCATGGAGCGGTGGCGAGCCAGAGTGCGGGGCCGTCGGGAGGGCGCCGGTGGCCGCACCAGCGCCTCGGGGAAATCCGTTCGTGGAGCCGGGTACAAGACAGGTGACGGTCCACCCGGGCTCTCCAGGTGACCGTCCACCCAGGCTTTTCGGCGCGGCGTCGGCCGGCCGGAACGTGAAGAGGTACCGCGTATGTCGACACAGCAAGCCGCGGAGCGGCGGCCCAACGATCCGCCTCGGGCACAGCAGGCCGGGGATCGCGGGGACGCGCCCGGCGCACCGTCGCCCGCGCTCCCGCCGCGGCGGACGTGGCTGACCTTTCTCATACTTTTGGCGGCGAACTTCCTCCTCGTCCGCGCGCTCTTCCCCGGCGGCGAGGACCCCGTCAAGGTGCCGTACACGTTCTTCAAAGAGCAGGCGGCGCGGGGCAACGTCGAACGGGTCTACAGCCGGGGCGAGACGCTGACGGGTCGGTTCCGCACGCCGGTGGTGTACCCGCCCGCGCCGCCGGGCGACGCGGCGACCGGCGGCGAGCAGGCCGCCGAACGTGCCCCGGCCACCGGACCCGAGCCGGCCGCCGAACGCGGGCAGGCCGTCGAGCGCGCGCCGGCCACCGGGAGCGAGCGGGCCCCGGCCGCCGGGCGCGAGCCGGCGCCGTCCACGGGGATCGCCCGGCGCGGTGCGCGCGAGGCCACGCCGCGCCAGATCACGGACTTCATCACGACGATCCCCGCCTTCGTCGATCCCGGCCTCGAGGAGCTGCTGATCGCGAACGGCACGGAGATCAGCGCGGAGCCGATCCAGGACGGCAACCCGTGGCTCCAGTTCCTCTTCAGCTTCGCGCCGGCGCTGCTCCTGATCGGGCTGTACGTCTGGTTCTACCGTCGCCTGACGAAGCAGGGCGGCCCGGCCGGGATGCTCGGCTCGATGGGGAAGAGCGGCGCCCGCCGGTTCGACCAGCAGGACCCCAGCCGGCGGGTCACGTTCGACGACGTCGCCGGGATCGACGACGCCGAGAACGAGCTGGTCGAGATCGTCGACTACCTGAAGAACCCGGAGAAATACACGCGGCTGGGCGCGCGGGCGCCGAAGGGCGTGCTCCTGATCGGCCCGCCGGGGACGGGGAAGACGCTCCTGGCCAAGGCGGTCGCGGGCGAGGCCGGCGTGCCGTTCTTCTCCATGTCGGGTTCCGAGTTCGTGGAGATGATCGTGGGCGTCGGCGCCGCGCGGGTGCGGGACCTCTTCAAGCAGGCCCGCGAGAACGCGCCGGCCATCATCTTCATCGACGAGATCGACTCGATCGGCCGGGCGCGCGGGCAGGTGGCGATCGGCGGCGCGAGCGAGCAGGAGCAGACGCTGAACCAGATCCTGCACGAGATGGACGGCTTCACGGGGAGCGAGGGCGTGATCGTGCTCGCGGCGACGAACCAGCCCGACCTGCTCGACAAGGCGCTGCTCCGCGCCGGCCGCTTCGATCGACGTGTGATCGTGAACCTCCCGGACCGGGCCGGCCGGAAGGCGATCCTCGAGGTGCACACCCGTCGCGTCCCGCTCGCCCCGGATGTGGACCTGGACGAGCTGGCGAAGGCGACGCCGGGGTTCAGCGGCGCGGACCTGCGGAACCTCGTGAACGAGGCGGCGCTCCTGGCGGCGCGTCGCGACCAGGACCGGGTCCGCCAGGCCGACTTCCTGGACGCGCTGGAGAAGATCATGCTCGGCCCCGAGCGGCCGATCCTGCTGGGCGAGGAGGACCGGAAGCGGATCGCGTACCACGAGGCCGGGCACGCGATCCTGGGGCTCGTCGTCCCGGGCGCCGACCCGGTCCAGCGCGTGACGATCGTCCCGCGCGGGCAGGCGCTGGGCGTGACGTACCAGCGGCCCGACAGCGACCGCTACAACTACCCCGAGGAGTACCTACGGGCGCGGATCATCGGGATCCTGGGCGGCCGCGCGGCGGAGGAGCTCGTCTTCGGCACGCGCACGACGGGCGCGCAGAACGACATCGAGCAGGCCACGCACCTCGCGCGGAACATGGTCACCCGGTGGGGGATGAGCGACCGGCTGGGGATGGTGAACCTCGCGCCGCGCGAGAACCCGTACCTGGGCACGGTCGACGTCTACGCGCCGCGGCAGTACAGCGAGGCGACGGCGGCGGCGATCGACGCCGAGGTCCAGCGGGTGATCCAGGAGTGCCACGACGAGGCGCGTCGCCTGCTCCAGGAGCACCGCGCCGCCCTCGACGCCCTCGCCCAGGCGCTCCTCGAGCGCGAGACGCTGGACGAGGAGGAGATCCTGGAGGTGACGGGGCTCCGGCGGGCGGCGGAGCCGGAAGGGGAGGCGGAAGAGACGGCCGCCGCGACAACGGGGTAGGCGACGGCCGTCGCCGCCCGTCCCATTGTGCCCTGGCCCTGGCCCGCCGTGGACCGTTCCCGGCTCCCGGGTCGACCCGCCCCTACGGGCCACCGGCCGCCGAGCTCGCCGCCGTCGAGATCCCTTTGCCGTCCAGTACGGCCTCGGAAATCCAGAAAGGGTTTGGACTACCTCTTGCCCTCACGGCCGGGTCGTGGATAATCTACGATTATATCGTGGATAATCCACGATCGAATCGCGAATCGTCCTGCATCCGACGTTCGGGGCCCATATGTACGACCATCCCACGATCCTTCCCCGCGCCGCGAGCGCGCTGTTTCGCTGGGCGCTCGGCACCGTGCGTGTCGTGGTCGTCATGGGACCGCGACAGGCCGGGAAGAGCACGTTCGTCCGCCACGACCCGGCCACAGCCGACAGGCCGTACGTGACGCTCGACGATCCGGACACGCTCCTCCGGGCACAGGCCGATCCGCGGGCCTTCGTGGCGAACGCACCCGTCACGATCGACGAGGTCCAGCGCGTGCCCGAACTGGTGCTCGCGGTGAAGGCCGCGGTCGACGCCCAGCCCACGCGGAGAACCGGAGAGTACGTTCTCACGGGCTCCGCCAAGTTGCTGGCCGTCCCCGGCATCGCCGATTCCCTGGCGGGCCGGGCGTTCTACCTGCAGCTCTGGCCCATGACGCGGCGGGAGCTGCTCGGCCTCGGCGAGACCGGCATCTGGGGCGAATTCTTCGCACACCCGCCGACCGAATGGCCGGATCTCGTGCGAGCACAGACCACCCCCGAGACGCCCTGGGAGGACGCCGTCTCCCGGGGAGGGTTCCCGGAGCCCGCGCTGCAGATCGAGAGCGACGCCGACCGCGCGCTCTGGTTCCGCGGCTACATCGCCA
This sequence comes from Gemmatimonadota bacterium, assembly GCA_047459275.1. Taxonomy (GTDB): domain Bacteria; phylum Gemmatimonadota; class Gemmatimonadetes; order Longimicrobiales; family RSA9; genus CALBZE01. Next base: position 1,270 of record VSDC01000225.1, on the reverse strand, counting down.
CGTTCCTCGAGCGCGACCTCCGGGATCTGCGGGCCGTGGGCAGGATCGTGGATGTGGAACGCCTCATGCGCGCGGCGGCGCTCCGCCTGGGGAACCTGCTCAACGTGAGCGAACTCAGCCGGGACACCCAGATCCCGGCGACGACGGTGCGCGACTACGTGACGCTGCTCGCGACCTCGTACCAGGTCGTCCGCCTGGAGGCGTATGCCGTCAACCGCACCAAACGCCTGATCAAGACGCCCAAGTTGTACTGGAACGACGCAGCGGTCGGTCTCCGACTCGGCGGCGGCTCTCCTGGCGGAGCGCACTTCGAGAACTACGTCCTCACCGACCTCCTCGCCTGGCGGGATACGCAGATCGAGCAGACGGAGGTGACGTATTGGAGGACGACGACGGGACTCGAGGTCGACTTCGTGGTCGAGCGGGGCGCGGCGCTCCTCGGCATCGAGACGAAGACGACGTCGCGGCCGCGGCCGGAGGACGCCCGCGGGCTCCGTGCGTTCCTCGAGGAGTACCCCGACAGGGCAGTGGGCGGACTCCTCCTGCACACCGGCCGCGACGTGTTCTGGATGCACGACCGCGTGCTCGCGGTGCCGTGGTGGCGGGTGATGTGACGGAAACGCGGGGTCGCCTCACGGCACGGCGACAACGCACGCCCGGGCGCGCTCACCCCGCCAGCTTCTGCCCCACGGCGCCGAGGTGGTAGGCGACGTGGGCGACCGCCGCGAGCGCGCCGCCGAAGGATCGTTCGTCGACCCGGGCACGTTGCCGGAACGCGTCGAGGAGCGCGTCGTATCCGGCGCGGAGCTGGTCGCGGAGCTCGCGCCACTGCGCTTCGTCGACGGTCGAGACCCGCCAGCTCTCGGACCAGTCCCGCCCCTCCCAGCGGTCCATGATGAAGTCCACCGAAGCGGAGAGGCTGAAGACCATGGGGTGCACGTGCGCGGCGATGGTCGTGCCGTTGGGCCCGGACGGCTTCGACGCCTCTTCCGCGCTCAGCCCGTCGAGCAGGGCGAACCACCCCGCCTTCGGGCCGTGGTCGGTGAAGTAGCTCCAGGGCTGCTGCGGGCCTTCGAACCCCTCGCGGAGCACGGCGATCAACTGCTCGAGGGCTTTGTCGGGGGCGACGGTGGTGTTTTGCATGGGTTCTCCTGTGGTGGTTGTGGTGGAGGTTGTCCGCTTCGTCGTCGCGGACGGCGCGGGGCGGAAGATGAGTTTCGGGTTTTGTTCGGTCAAGGGGTGTGGAACCGACTCGGCTGGCACCCACCCG
>VSDC01000224.1:0-4616 GCA_047459275.1 Gemmatimonadota bacterium | reverse complement strand
CCTCGAGGAGCGGCAGCCGCGCGATCGCCTCCTTGGCGCTCCACGCCGTGTTCGCATCCACCCGCACCACCGCGTCCGGCCGCTCTTCCCGGATCAGCCGCAACACCTCCGCATCCCGCGGCGTGCCCAGCTTCACCTTGAGGATCGGATAACCGGCCGTCTCGCGTAGGCGATCCCTCATCCGCTCCGGCTCGTCCAGCCCAAGCGTGTACGACGACAGCGGCGCCCGCGACGGGTCCAGCCCCAGGAGCCGCCACACCGGTACGCCCAGCCGTTTCCCGACGAGATCGTGCAACGCCGCCGACAACGCCGCTTTCGCCGCCGGGTTGCCGCCCAGCGCCTTCCCCAGGGCGTCTTCGATCCGTTCCAGCGCGAACGGGTCCCCGGCCGCCGCGGCCGCCACCACCTCCCCCAACCACGGCAACACCGCCGCGACCGTGTCCGCCGTCTCGCCGTAGTACGGCAATGGCGCCGCTTCGCCCCAGCCTTCCACCCCATCGCCATCGCGCACGCGCACCCACACCGACCGCCGGGGCGGGGCCGGTGGCCCCCCTGCCGGACCGCCGTACGAGCCCGCCCTCGCGATCCGAAACTCGTGCCGCGTCCGGAGCTCGATCACCTCGAAGTCGATCTCCACGTCTCCTCCGCGCTCTGACGTCCCGCCCATGTGGCAAGCTCGCCCATGGGGAGGATCACAGTGTGATCACCGGAAACGCCCGGCGCAACGCCCCATGGCGGTCCGATGCCGCGGCGCACCGCCCCGCGGCGGGTCCAACGCTACGGCACAACGCCCCAGGGGAGTCCACCACTCCACTCCCCACGGCGCCGCTCCCTCACCCCCTCGCTTGACACCCACGTTCTCCCGAAATATATTCGGCGCTCGCACGAGAATTCCGTATGATCGACGACATCGACCGCCGTATCGCGACGATCTTACAACAGAACGCCAGGACTCCGACCGCCGAGATCGCGCGGCAGGTCGGAATGGCCGCGTCCGCGGTGCACGAGCGGATCCGCAAGCTCGAGGACCGCGGCATCATCCGGGGATACGGCGCGATGCTCGACCCGAAGTCCATGGGCCGCGGCCTGCTCGCGTACGTCTTCGTTCGGGCCGACGATCGAGTCGGCGCGCCCGAGACCGCGCAGCTCCTCGCCGCGATCCCCGAGGTGCAGGAGGTGCACCACGTGGCGGGCGAGGACTGCTTCCTCGTGAAGGTCCGCGTGGCCGACACCGACGCGCTGGGGCGGCTGCTGCGGGAGCGGATGGGGGCGATCGAGACCGTGCGCTCGACGCGGACCACGATCGTGCTGGAAACGGTTAAAGAGACCATGGCGCTCGATCTGGGCGCCGTTCACGATAGCGAGGGAGTGAATGCAGGAAGCGCCTGAGGAGGCGACGCCGTCGCCGGCCGCGGCGACGCCATCACGGGCCAGCGTGGTGGCAGCCTTCGCCGCGGTCTACACGATCTGGGGCTCGACGTATCTGGCGATCCTGTTCGCAATCGAGACGATCCCGCCGTTCCTGATGGCGGGCGTTCGTTTTCTCATCGCGGGCGCGGTGCTGTACGCCTGGGTGCGGCTCCGGGGCGCGCAACGCCCCCCGCGACAGGCGTGGAAGCACGCGCTGGTGATCGGAGGGCTCCTCTTGCTCGGAGGCAACGGGGCGGTGGTGTGGGCCGAGCAATCGGTTCCGTCCGGCGTCGCAGCGCTGCTCGTGGCTAGCGTGCCGTTCTGGATGGTCCTTCTCGACTGGCTGCGACCCGGCGGCGTGCGGCCGACCCTGGGCGTGCTCGCGGGACTCCTTTTCGGCTTCGGCGGGATTGCGCTCCTGGTCGGCCCCGGTGAGCTGGGCGGAGGCGGCGTGCCCCCTCTCGGCGCGGCCGTGCTCGTGGTCGGGTCGTTCGCGTGGTCCGTGGGCTCGATCTACTCGCGTGGCGTGCCGCACCCGGAGCCCCCGCTCCTCGGCACGGCGATGGAGATGCTCTGCGGCGGAGCGCTCCTCGTCGCCTTCGGGCTGCTCACGGGCGAAGGCGCACGCCTCGCCCTGGATGCGGTCACGCTCCGCTCCCTGCTGGCGCTGCTCTACCTGATCGTCTTCGGTTCGCTGATCGGGTACTCCGCGTACGTCTTCCTGCTCAAGGTGTCGACGCCGGCGCGGGTCTCGACGTACGCGTACGTCAATCCCGTCGTCGCGGTGCTGTTGGGGTGGGCGTTCGCGGGCGAGCCGCTCACCGTGCGGGTCCTGATGGCCTCGGCGGTGATCATCGGCTCCGTCGTCGTGATCACGACCGCGCGGACCGGGCGTGAACGTAGTCGGCGGGAACGGACCGCGGCGGCGTCGGAGCGCGCGGCGTGAACCCACAGGGCGACGCCGGCTCCTCCATGCGCCGCGTCCACGGACCCCGCCGGCGCTGGACCGGGCGGCCTAGCGAGCTTCAGGCTGCGACCGGCACGCGGCCGCGCAGCTCGTTCAGGGCGCGGCGCACGTAGACCGGGACCATCGCCCGACGCCAGTTCGGGTCGACGATGATGTTGTCGAGGGGGTGGCACTGCTGGAACGCGCGCTCCGCCACCGCCTCGATCACGTCGTCGCTCAGGCGCTCGCCGACCGCGATCTTGTCGAGCCCGGCCAGGACACGCGGCCGGGACCCGAGGGCGGAGACGACGATGCGCAGGTCGCGGACGACGTCGCCTTCCAGCTCCGCGGCCGCGGCCACGTTCAGCAGCGGGAAGTCGATGCTCCGCCGCTGGCGCAGCTTGAGGAACGTCGCACGGAGCCCCCGTGACGGCAGCGGCACGCGGATCCGGGTCACGATCTCGCCTCGACGTCGCACGCTGTTCCACACCCCGTCGGCCACGAAAAAGTCCGCAATCGGGACCTCACGCACTCCTTCACTCGAGGCCAGCTCCGCGACCGCGCCGAGCGTCATCAACGCCGGCGGGGTGTCCGCCGAATGGGCGGCGACGCACTTCTTCCCCACCTTCGTGACGTGGCACGTGTCGCCGTCCTTCTTGAGGCAGAAGCCGAGCGCTTTGCGCCAGAAGTAGGTCTGGTTGTAGTACGTGCAGCGGGTGTCCAGGCAGAGGTTCCCGCCGATCGTGCCCATGTTCCGGAGCTGCGGCCCCGCGACCAGCCCGGCCGCCCGCGCCAGCGAAGGCGCGTGCCGGAGGACCAGCGGGTGGCTCGCCACCGTCGTCAACGTCTCCGCCGCGCCGATGACGATGTGGCCGTCCCGGACCTCGATCCCCTTCAGCTCCGGCAGCCCCCGGATCCCGATCACGTGAGCCGGCGTGAGGAGCCGGTGCTTCATGTTCGGCATCACGTCGGTGCCGCCGGCGAGGAGGATGGCGTCTCCCGCGTGCTCGTCCAGGAGGGCGAGCGCCTGCGAGAGCGACGTCGGTCGATGGTAGGTGAACTCCGGAAGTCGCAGCATGTCTCGTCCTAGCGCGCCCGCGCGCCGCTCACCAGAGAGTGTGTCCTCGAGATCGCATTCGCCGGCACGGCGCCGTTGTCCTCGACCGGGGCGATCCAGACCGGCCACCGGTAGTCGCGCCGGATCCGGTCGCCGAGCCTCCGCGCCTCGGCCAGGCTCGGCGTCGCGCCGACGCGGACCCGATGGAACCTCCGCCCCCCGACGACAGCCTGCTCCGTCCAGACCGGGAGTCCACGCCGCTCGAGGCGCTCGGCCCAGACCCGCGCCGAGTCCGGCGAGATGAAGGAACCGACCTGCACCGTGTAGAGGCGACCCTCCGGAACGGCGGGCGGCGCGGGCTCCGGCTCGGGCGGCGCCTCGGGCCGGGATTCCGACTCCGGTTGCGGCGCGGGTCGGGAAGGCGGTTGCGTCGCGGGTTGGGCCGGCGGCTGGACCGCCGTCGCCGCTGGCGTCTCTTCCGCCTTGTCGCCCGCGCCGCACGCGGCGATGACGAGCACGAGCACTGCGCCGAGGATCCACCCGGGGATGCGGATCATGGCCGTTCCTTTCTGCTGGCGTTTCCGGTTCAGGGTAGCCAGGTCGTTTTTTCCGACGCCGGCGTCCTCGGCTTGGGCGGCGGCACCTCCGCCGCTTCACCCAGAAACACCAGCGCGACGACCCTCCGGTCGGACCGTACGCCGAGGGCGTCGCGAAGTTCCGGGTCGTCCATGACCGCACCCGTCTTCACGTGCGTCCCGAGTCCCAGCGCCGTGGCCGCGAGGAGCAAGTTCTGGACGCCCATGTAGGTGGCGGCGTAGTCCTCTTCCCGGATCTCGGGATCCTCGTCCAGCCGCATCGTCACGGCGATGATGGCCGGGACTGCCGCCGTCTCCAGCAGCGTCTTCTCCGCCACCGCCTGTGCCGCTTCCGGGTCCTCGACCCGGCGCGCCCTGCGCCGGCCGAGCACCCGGCCGTAGGCCCGCTTCGCCTCCTCGCCCAGCACGAGAAAGCCCCACGGTTCCGTCATTCGATGGTTCGGCGCGAGAACGGCGACCTCGAGCAGCCTCTCGATCGTCTCACGCGGGACCGGTCGATCCGTGAACCGCTTGATCGAGCGCCGCGCCTCTATCGCTTCGAAGACATCCATACTTCGCCCGGCTCAGCCGTTCTGCTCGTACGCCGCCCGGAGCAGCGCAACGACCT
>VSDC01000223.1:0-4619 GCA_047459275.1 Gemmatimonadota bacterium | reverse complement strand
GTCATCGTGTTCAACATCTTCGGCGGGATCACGCGGTGCGACGACGTGGCGAACGGGATCGTCGAGGCCACACGTCGCATCGACATCAAGGTTCCGCTCGTCATCCGTCTGACCGGGACGAACGAGGAGAAGGCGCTCGAGATCCTGGCCGAAGCCGGGTTCAGCGCGACGACCTCGATGGACGAGGTCGTGCAGAAGGCGGTGGAGATGGTCGGAGGGGGGAAGTGAGCCATGGCGATCTTCATTGACGAAAACACCAGGCTTCTGGTTCAGGGGATCACCGGGCGGGATGGCTCCTTCCACGCCCGGCAGATGATGGAGTACGGCACCAACGTCGTCGGCGGTGTGACGCCGGGGAAGGGCGGTCAGAAGTTCGAGGGCCCGAACGGCAAGACGGTGCCGATCTTCGACACGATGGAGCGGGCGGTCCGGGAGACGGGCGCCAATGCGAGCGTGATCTACGTCCCGCCGGCCTTCGCCGCCGATGCGATCATGGAGGCGGCGGACGCGGGGATCCCGTTCATCGTCGCGATCACCGAGGGGATCCCGGTCCTCGACATGACGCGGGTCTACCCGTTCGTGAAGGAGAAGGGCGCGCGTCTGCTCGGGCCCAACTGCCCGGGGCTCCTGGCGCCGGGGAAGTCGAAGGTCGGGATCATGCCCGGCCACATCGCGACGCCCGGCCCGGTCGGCGTCGTCTCGCGCTCGGGGACGCTCACCTACGAGGTCGTCTTCCAGCTCACGAATGCCGGGATCGGACAGAGCACGTGCGTCGGGATCGGGGGCGACCCGATCATCGGCACGAACTTCATCGACTGCCTGGCCGCGTTCGAGGCGGACCCGGAGACCAAGGCGATCGTCATGATCGGCGAGATCGGCGGGACCGCCGAGCAGGAAGCGGCCGAGTACATCGCCCGGAACCTCAGCAAGCCCGTCGTCGGCTTCATTGCGGGGCAGACCGCGCCGCCCGGGCGCCGCATGGGGCACGCCGGGGCGATCATCAGCGGGTCGGCCGGGACCGCCGAGGAGAAGATCGAGGCCTTCAAGGCGAACGGAATCGGGGTCGCCCGCAAGCCGTCGGACATCGTCGGCCTCATCCGCGAGGTGCTCTGACCGGCTTCCGACCGGATCGGGCGCGAGCGCATGGAACTCAAAGAACTGCTACCGCGCGCGCACGTCCTCGTGCCGTTGGAGGCGACGACGCTCCGGCAGGCGCTGACCCTTCTCGTCGACAAGCTCGTCGAGGGCGGCGCGGTCCGGGACTCCGCCGCCCTCGTGAAGCGTCTCACGGATCCGCGATTGCGGGACGTGGTCGCCGTCGGCGAGCACGTCGTCCTCCCGCACTTCCGCATCGAAGGGGTTGAGCGGCTGGTCGTCGTACTCGGCGTTTCACCGCGGCCCCTCGATGCTTACGACGCCGGGCTCGATATTCACCCGCGCATCGTGGTCCTGATCCTCGCCCCGCCCGAGGCGGCCACGCTGTATCTCCAGACCGTGTCCGCGCTGGCCCGCCTCTTCAAGGCGCCGGGCGTCGTGGAGCGCATCCTGGACGCGCGTTCGCCCGACGACGTCCTCGCCCTCCCGGAGCTGCGGGAGGTCCGCGTCCAGCCGCGACTCACCGTGCGGGACATCATGAGCCACAGGGTCGACAGCGTCACGCCGGAGACATCGGTGCGGGACGCCGTCGACCTCATGGTGCGTCACCGGCTGCGCGCGCTCCCGGTCGTCGGCGAAAAGCGGGAAGTTCTCGGGATCGTCTCCGAATGGGACATCATGCGGGCGCTGCTGCCCCAGATCCCCAGGGCCGGCGGCGAGGCCGTCGCCTCCGATGAAGCGCTCCGGCAGCTCAAGATCCGCGACATCATGAGTCGTTCGGTGCTCTGCATTTCCGAGGACATGGGGGTCGACGAAGTCGCGAACACCATGATCAACAAGGACGTGGAGCAGTTCCCGGTGGTCAGCGAGGGCAAGCTCACCGGGTTCCTGACCCGCGGAGACATCATTCGCAAACTGTTTGGACGCTGAACCTATGGAATTCACACTTGCCATCATCAAACCGGACGCCGTGGCGCGGGGCCTCACGGGGAGGATCCTCGCGCATCTGGAAGAGCAAGGCTTTCGCATTCGCGGGCTGCGCATGCTCCGTCTCACGGAGGCTCAGGCCCGCGAGTTCTACGCGGTGCACCGGGAGCGGCCTTTCTACGAGAGTCTGGTCCGGTTCATGACGTCGGGCCCGGTGGTTCCGGTCCTCCTCGAGCGGGAGAACGCCATCGCCAAGTTGCGGGAGGTGATCGGCGCCACGGACCCTGCCGAGGCCGCACCCGGGACCGTGAGAGCCCTGTACGCGGAATCCAAGGAGCGGAACGCGATCCATGCTTCGGACGCGCCCGAGACCGCGAGGCGCGAGGTCGCCTTCTTCTTCGCCGCCGGGGATGTCCTGGGCACCGGGGAAGCGCCGCTCGGTTGACATCGCCCGTAAGGATCGCGATCTTTAACGATTATGCTGAAAGTCGATCTTGGCCACCTGCAACGGACGAGGCGGGTCGAGATCGCCGAGGATCTGCCGCCCGACGACCCGTTGTGGGAAGGCACCGGGCTGGAGCTCCTGAGACCGATGGCGGTCCGTTTGGAGGTCCAGCAGGTCGGTGAAGACATCCTGGTGCGCGGGCGCTTCGCGGGCGCGGTCGGAATGGAATGCCGACGCTGCCTGGTCCCGGTGACGGTCGAGGTCGATGAGCCGGTGTCCGCCCTGTTCCGTCCGGATCTGGATCCGGCGGAGGCCGAGGAACAGGAGGTTTACACCTTTTCGGGCCGTGCCCGGGAACTGGACCTGGCACCGGCGGTGCGGGAGCAGGCCATGCTCTCCGTGCCGAAGTACGCGGTGTGTCAGAGCGCGTGTCGCGGCCTGTGTCCACGTTGCGGCGCGAATCTGAACATCGAGGAGTGCCGCTGCAGCGTGGACGAGCCGGACGAACGGTGGGCGGCGCTGCGGAAGTTGAAGTTCGATTGAGTCGATGGAGGCGATATGGCGGTTCCGAAGAAGCGGGTGTCGAAGCAGCGGAAGCGGAAGCGGCGCACCCACTACAAGGCGGAGGTGCCGGGGCTGATTCCATGCCCGCGGTGCGGCGATCCGAAGCTGCCCCACAGGGTGTGTCCTAGCTGCGGCACGTACAAGGACAACCAGGTCGTGGAAGTCGAGCAGATCTAAGGGGGAAAGAGCGTGCGCATCGCGCTGGACGCCATGGGGACCGACCGGCACCCGGCGATCGAGGTAGAAGGTGCCGTCCAGGCGCTGCGCGAGCTGCCTGACGACTTCACGCTGATCCTGGTCGGGGACCGGGACCGGATCGAGGCAGAACTCGGACGGCATTCGGATCTCCCCCGTGATCGGCTGGAGATCGTGCACGCCCCGCAGCGGATCGAGCAGGGAGAATCACCAGCGGCCGCGGTGCGACGCAAGCCGGACTCATCGATCGTGGTCGGCTTGGGGCTGCAGAAGAAAGGCGAGGCCGACGCGTTCGTGAGCGCTGGGTCGACGGGCGCGGTGATGGCGGCTTCGTTGTTGATCCTGCGGCCGTTGCCCGGCGTGGACCGGCCACCGGTCGCCACGACGCTGCCGACCGCGGCCGAGCCGGTCGTGCTGGTGGACGCGGGCGCGAACGTCGACAGCAAGCCGCACCACCTGGTGCAGTTCGCGCGCCTGGGCGCAATCTACGCGCATGATGTACTGCGCCGCTCCAATCCCCGGGTCGGCCTCCTCAACATCGGCGAAGAGCCCGAGAAGGGAGATGAGTTGGCCGTCGAGGCGCACGGCCTGTTGCGGAAGCAACCCGGGCTGAACTTCATCGGGAACGTCGAGGGGCGGGACATCATCACGGGCACGTGCGACGTGCTCGTGGCGGACGGATTCGTCGGGAACGTTCTCCTGAAGTTCTACGAATCCATTGCCGCGTTCTTCATGGAGATCCTCAAGCGGGAGCAGGCGAAGTCGGGTGCGAAGATGGACCTGAGCGAGATCTTTGCCGCGCTCGACTACACGGAGTACGGCGGTGCGCCGCTCCTCGGTGTTCAAGGGATCTCGATCATCTGCCACGGCGGCTCGCCGTCGCGGGCGATCAAGAACGCGATCCGGGTTGCGATCCGGGCCGTGGAGACCGACATGGTCGGGCACATGAGCCGGGAATTGACAGTCCCGCCGATGAATGGCGGGGGACCCGTCGAGCCCACGATGGGCCGATTGGCGGAGGGTGCATGAGGAAGCCGACGCCGCTGGTTGAAATCGTGAGCACCGGTCGTTACCTGCCCGAGCGGGTGATGACGAACGAGGATCTCGAACGGCTCGTCGACACCTCGGACGAGTGGATCAGGGAGCGCACCGGGATCCGGGAGCGTCGCATTGCCTGCGGCGAGATGGGCGCGGCGGAGATGGGGGCCGCTGCCGCCCGGATCGCCATGGAGCGTGCGGACGTGAAGCCGGGCGAGCTGGATCTGATCGTGGTGTCGACGGCGACGCCGGATCGGTTGCTCCCATCGACGGCCTGCGACGTCCAGGCGCTGCTGGGGGCGTCGAATGCGGCGGCGTTCGACATCGATGCGGCGTGCTCGGGCTTCCTCTACGC
>VSDC01000222.1:0-4629 GCA_047459275.1 Gemmatimonadota bacterium | reverse complement strand
GGGTCCGACGCCGGCTCCAGCCTTTGCCGATCCCGGCACGCACCCGTCCCCAACCGCGAGGAGGTGAGCATGTCGACGTCCGCCATGGACCTGGTCCAGAAGGCCCGCCGCAGGATCCAGAATCTGACCGTCGAGGAAGTCGCGGCCGAGGTGAAGGCCGGCGCCCTCCTGGTGGACCTGCGCGAGAGCGAAGAGCGCCGCGAGGAAGGCGTGATCCCCGGCGCCGTGCACATGCCGCGCGGCCTGCTGGAGTTCTACGCCGACCCCACCCTACCCTACTACCGCCCCGAGCTGACGCCGGAACGCCGGATCATCCTTCATTGCTCGCTGGGCGGCCGCTCCGCCCTCGCCGCGGACCTGCTCCAGCACATGGGCTACAAGAACGTCGCTCACCTCGATGGAGGCCTCGCGGCGTGGAAGGAGGCAGGAATGCCGATCGAATTCACGAACCCTGATTCGTGAGGGGACGCGATACCCGGGCCGGAAACCCGTCTTGCGTAAATGGCGCGGCCCCGGCGCTCGTGGTGCGCCGCGGGCCGCGCATCTATGTACTTCAGAGCGCGATGGGTAGCCCGGGTGGCGGGCCCGAGCACATCGCGCCCGCTCTCACGGGCCCACCGGGGCCCAGTATCCGGCCGCCGCCACGGCCGCTCGACGCGACGGTGCAGCGGCCGCGCGGCCGCTGCACCGTCGCCGTCAGAACAACTTGAAGCCCGGCACGCTCAAGTGCGGTGGGATCGCCTGGATCAGGTATGGGCCGTACGCCACCAGCACCAGGATCGCGGCGACGGCGACCCAGAAGCCCAACCGGTCGAGGCGAGTCTCCCAACCGCTCGTCGCGGGCGGCTGGATCGTCTCGGTGAACGGGACGTCCTGCCCCTCCTTCTCACGACCGAAGAAGACCGTCATCACGAGGATGACCAGGAAGAGCATCGCGCCCACGAACATCAGCGTCCCGCCCACGCCGGTCCACACGCCGGCCAGGTCCCAGGACTCCTTGCCGTACGTCGCCGCGGCGAGGTACGTCCGGCGCGGCAGCCCCTCGAGCCCGCCCGAGATCATGCCGCGCGCGAAGATCATCACGCCGATGAAGTAGATCCATGCCTGCGCCACGGCGAGCTTCCGGCTCCACAGCTCCTTCCCCTTCAGCATCGGGATCATCCAGTAGGTGATCCCCATGAAGGTGAGGAGCACGGCCGTGCCGACCGTCATGTGGAAGTGACCGGGCACCCAGGTCGTGTTGTGCACCACCTGGTTCATGCTGTAGCTCGCGTTGATCAACCCCGTCACGCCGCCCAGGATGAAGACGAGCATGGCAAGTAGCTGGGCCGCCAGCGCCGGATCACTCCACGGCAGCTTGAAGAACCAGCCGATCAGCCGCCCGCCGCCGCGGCGCCGCCCGCCGATCTCGAGCGCCGATGCCACCGAGAACGCCGTGATCACGCTCGGGAAGAAGACAGCGAACGTCATCACCAGGTGCACCATCTTCATCCCCGTCGAGATCCCGGGGTCCGTGAACTGGTGATGGAACCCCGTCGGCGTCGACAGCAGCACGAAGAGGATGAAAACGATACGCGTCAGCGCGTCGCTGATCAGCTTTCCACCCGCGTGCTTGGGGACCATCAGGTACCACGACACGTAGGTGGGGAGCAGCCAGAAGTAGACGATCGGGTGCCCGCTGAACCAGAAGAGCGAGCGGGTCAGCAGCGGATCCACGCCGTTGGTCAGCCCGAACGCCCACGGGAGCAGGAACGCGACGAACTCTATGGCGATCCCGATCGAGGCCAGGTCCCACATCGCGTAGGTCGCCACGGAGACGAAGGCCAGGAGCGGGATCCGCTTACCCGGATTCTCCTTCCGCCACGCGTGCAGGGTGACGAACAGGTTGGCCGACGTGATCCACGTGCTCACCACCAGGAACACAAGCCCCAGGTAGTAAGCCCAGTGCGCCTGCAGCGGGGCGTAGGAGGTGTAGAGCACACTCGCCCGGCCGGTGAACATCGCCCACGAGGCGAGTGCGAGCCCGAGGACGAGCGACCCGAAGGCCGCGTACAGCAGGGGCCCGTTGACCGGCCTGCCCAACCCTCGCGCGGTGGTGAGAGAGAGGAAACCGTTCGTGAACGCGAACGTCAGGACGATCGCGTTGAAGACGCCATGGATCGTGAGACCCTGGTAGTAGGTCTTGAGGCCGGGGAACCAGCCGAGGATGTCGATCCCGGCGTAGCTGAGCGCCTGGGCGAGGCCGTGGATGACCGCGATCCCCATCGCCGCGAACGCGATGTAGACGTTCCAGCGGATGATCGCGTTCTGAGAAGCCGGCAGCGAGAAGCCGGTCACGTCATGGACGACGGGCGTGCCGGCCCTGGCCGCTACGGGAACGGTCGCGCCCAGCGCGTCTGCGGTTGCGACGGTCGTACTCATTCGACGATCACCTTTCCGTACATCATGTGGTGGCCGAGACCACAGAACTCGTGGCAGATCAGCAGGTGCTCACCCGGTTCGTCGAAGGTGTACGTCGCCCTCGAAACCTGGCCGGGAACGAGCATCATGTTCACGCGTGTGCCATCGATGGCGAAGCCGTGCAGCACGTCGGTCGAGGTGGCGATGAACGTCACCTCGGCGCCCGCGGGCACGCGGATCTCGTTGGGAGTGAACGACCATGCCTGCCCGATGATCACGGCTTCGTAGCGCCCCGGCGCGACCTCGCGTACGCCTGGCTGGTCGAAGGGCGGCGTCGTCCGCACGTTGGCCGGGTCGATCGACTCGACGTGCCCGTGCACGTGGATGTCCATGGCGAAGGCGGAGTAGAAGAGTGCGCCGAGGAAGCCAAGTAGGAGCGCACCCGCTACGGCGAGAACCGCCTTCTCGTACTTGTGGATGTGCATCGCCTCACCTCTCGAGGAGCATCAGGTAGACGGTGATCCACAACCCGACCATGACGAGGAGGAAAAGGATCATGAAGAAGACGGTGCCGACCGGCGCCTCTTCCTCTTCGTATGTCTCGGTCATCGTGGACGAGTCCGCGGCCGTTCCGTCGGCCGTCGGTGCCGGCTGCGCCGGCCATGGCGTGCCATTCATGAGAGCCCTCCGTGAAAAGAGCCGGAACGTTTGGCGACGTCGCTCATTCACCCCTCGCGCTCTTCGAGCCGCGCGATCGTGCGGCCGACGCGAGCCAGCATTGCGAGGAGCAAGACGAGGAGCGCGGCGGCCAGGGAGAGAAGCCCCCAGTCGGGCCGGCCGAGCAGCGCCTCACTGATCTGGTGCCAGATGAAGAACACCATCGGCCCCCCGACGACGATGACGCCGACGAGCAGGGCGATGAGTCTCTCCATTCACGTACCTCCCTCTATGCGGTTCAGGGACGTCCCGCTTTGCGACACGCCAAGGATGGAATCGCGGAAGTCGATTGTCTGTCGGGAGTTGCTTGAAGTTGCGTCGGGCAGTTCCTGATCGTGGAGCGGGAATTCCCCTATCGGCTGTGGGGAATTTTCCTACGGCCGGATCGCGCCGGTTCGAGGTGCGGAGGCCCGAATGGGCGGGGTGCGCCGGGACCAGGCGCGGTGGCCGGGTCGCCCGGCGTGCGCCGGGACCAGGTGTGAGGCCGGTATAGCAGGTCGCGGCAGGGTCAGGCCTGCGGACCGGAGTGGGCCGGGGAAGCGGGGTGGGGCGGCGGTGGCTCGACCCTTCGCATCGCGGGCGCAACAGAGACGACTCGCACGGCACGGCGAGCCTCCTTCGCCCGCGCCTCTCTCCGTGCCACGTCGCACTCGACGGCGCGCAGCCACGCGGCGGTTAGGGCGATCGCGGCCCCGACGTAGACGACCCCGGAGACGCCCCACATGATCAGCCCACCGAGCTGCTGGTCTTCCAGCGCCGAGAGCCCCCACCACGCCGCGGTCCGCTCGTAGATGGGGTACCACGGGTGCGACGAGAACGCGAGGAGCGCGCTCAGCACGCTGCCGTGGAGCGCGGTCGTGAAGAGGTAGGGGATCCCTGCCGCCCGTACCGCCGCCGCGCTTCCGCGGCCGTGGATCGGCACCCACCAGAAGAGGAGCGCCGTGAAGAAGAAGGAGGCGTGCTGCGCGACGTGGATGGCGTCGGAGCGGAGCGTCGCCTCGTAGAGCGCCGGCGCGTGCCAGCTCCAGAGCGCGACGGCGTGGAGTGTCCACGCGACGGCGGGGCGAGTCAGACCTCGCCAGACTCCGCGCACCAGCCCGGAGCCGAAGACGCGGCCGACGCGACGTCGCCAGGCCGGCGGCAGCGCCCAGAGCCACGGCGCGAGCGGGCGCGCCAGGACGAGGAGCGGCGCGGCGACGACCACCAGCACCACGTGCTGGAGCATGTGCCCCGCGAAGAGCGCGGAGCCGAGCGCATCGAGGGGCGAGACGAGGGCGACGGCGAGGGCAAAGAATCCCGCGACGAAGGCGGCGGCCTGTCGGGTGAGGCGCGACCGCCCGGCGCCGCTGCGGCGCCAGAGACGCCGAATCCCGACCGCGTAGCCGCCCGCGGCGATGGCGAGCGCCGCGAGCTCGAGGGGCTCGAAGCTCCACGCGCTCCAGAGGTCGTGGGGCGCGGGCGGCCGGCCATCGTGCACGTGGGCGATGGCCGCGAGGAAACCCGGGGCGGCTC
>VSDC01000221.1:0-4641 GCA_047459275.1 Gemmatimonadota bacterium | reverse complement strand
CAGGCAGGACCTGTTGATCATGGTCACGCCCCACATTCTCAGGGATGACGCATAGTACGGGGCGGGAAGGAGTTCCATGTACGGCGAGATTGAGGCACCTCTGGTGAGGGGGGGGTATCGTCGCGCCCGGCGGCTGGGCGTGGTCTTCCTGATGGCCTCGTGGATGGCGATCCACGTGGCTTGCGACGGGGACAACCTGTTCTCCGACGACCCGCCGACCCCCGACTTGGAGCCGCCGATCGTGCAGATCATCGAGCCCGTGGACAGCGTGGGGACGGCGATCGGCGACAGCGTGTTCGTGTCCGTACACGTTACGGACGACGGTGGCGTGACTTCCGTGGAGATCGTCGGTGTCTTCATCGACGGGGACCCGACGCTCGGCACCGAGAAGCATACGCCGAAGTTCGAGCCGAAGTCCGTGGAGTTCGCCGAGCCGATCCCTGATACGACGGTGCTCCGGTACCTGGTCCCGACGCCCGACGAGGCCAGCGCGCCGGTGAGTCTCATCGCTACAGCTCGGGACGCGGCGGGGAACGTCGGGGCGGACACCGTGCTGATCTTCCTGGGCGGGCCGCGCGTCCGGATCCTGAGTCCTCAGAACGGCGGCGCGGCGGTCCGTGGGAAGCCGCTGTACACGAGGGTCGTTGCAGCCGATGAAAGCGGGATCGCCACCCTGCGCCTCATGCTCAGAGGCGTCATCGATTCCACCCTCACGCTGTGCTGCTCGACGCCTCGTGACAGCACCATGGAAACGGTGCCGATCGGGCTCCCGGCCGACCGGGAGGGCGAGCTCCGCCTCCAGGCCGAGGCGATCAGCGGCACCGGATTGCTTCGCCGGAGCCCCATCGTCACGATCAACGTGGTGTCCGGCGGAGTCGCCGATACGCTGAGGCCCTACGTGCGGCTCGAGGTCTCGGCACGGGACCGCATGGAACTCACCGATGGGGTCGAGGTCGTGGTCACCGCCCGTGACGACGATGCCGGCAGCGGTATCATGCGCATAGGCTACTCGGTGCTGGCCATCAACGGGGCGCCCCTCGACACGCTGGTCCAGGTCCACGATACGACCTACGCGACCCCTGTGACCGGCGCGCCGGAGTTCATCAAGGCCTTCAACCCGTTCAACGTAGATCCTCTAGCGCTGCCGGACTCCGTGAGGTTCGTCGTATACGCATTCGCGGTCGACAGCGCGGGCAACTGCTCCGCGGCCGTCGCCAACATCGAGCAGCAACTGGCGTGCGTAGCCCTGGGGAGCGGGTTCGTGGCAGAGGACGGGGGGATCGAGGTGAACACCGTCGTCGTGAACGGCAGGACGGTGCAACTCCCCGATGGCGGCGTCATCGCAGACGCCGTGGTCGACACGCTGCGGCGGCGGCTCTATCTGTCGAATTTCTCGATGAACAGGATCGACGTCCTCAACCTCAGGACGTACGCATTCGATCTGGGCAACGGAGTGGCCGTCGGTGCGCAACCCTGGGGCCTGTTCATCAACGCCCGGGAGGATACGCTCCTGGTCGCCAACTCGGGTGGTACGAACATCTCGTTCGTCCCGCTCGAGACCTTGAGGGAAGACGTGCCTCGGCGTCTGATGACGCCGAACGTAGCCCTCTTCGAGATCCCGATCTCGGTCGATGCGACCACCGGGTGGGAGAAGTACGAAGGCTGGCGGTTCTACGACCTCAGCGACCGGCCGCAGTTCATCGCCGTGGATTCCGCGGGAACGTTGCTGTATTCGACGGTCCCGACCGCGTCCGCGACGCCGGGCACGATTCGGGTCGCCGATGTCGACCCGGTGCCGACATCGAACCTGGATCAGCCCGAAGTTCGCCTGCTCTTCACGGAAACCAAGGCGGTGCTTCCGGCGGATAACAGCGTGGTCATCGCCAACGTCGACAGCCTCAAGGTGTACAAGGTCGACACCGGCGACGACGTGGTGGAGATCTGGGATCACGTGCCGGGATTCTCGCACGTGCCGGACTCGGTGATCTACAGCGGGAGGTTCCCGGTCGCGACCGCGGTGGCCAACCTGTGGGCGCAGGGGTCCGATGCGTTCTTCCGGCGCGGCGTCTGGGACCTCAATGGACTGAGCATGTCCGACACGACGTTCGTGGCTGCATCGGGCGATCGAGGCTGGATCGCGTTCGGCGAGGGAGCGAGCGCACCGACGGGCCGGATCATCATGTGGAACGCCGCGACCAAGTCGATCTCCAGCGACCTCTCGATCGTGGACCTGATCAGCAACGCGTCCGAGCGGGTCCTCGGTCTCAGTCTCAATCTGAACGGGACGCTGGGTGTGGCCCGCGGACGGCAGGCGGCCTACTTCTTCACTTCCGATCTGCGCTTGCAAGGTCAGTTCGAAGACGGAGGCGGAGCGGGTGCGGCCATGCATCCGAGTCATAGCCAGGTACTGGACGACACCGACCCGGCGACCCTCGCCTTCGTTGGGACCGGTCGACGGACCGTCAGGATCATCGACACCGTCCACTTCAGGCAGGTGGGCGAGATCGAGATCCGAGACAACATCGTCGGTCCGTTGAAGTCGGCGCTCCCGTTCGCCGAAGACAACGCGGGGCTCACCTGTCCGGGTTCGCCCGGGTGCGTGGTGGTCAAGCTGTACGGGATCACGGACTCGGGAGGTGTGGTCGTGGTGGACGTGCGGGAGAAGGACGTTCGGCGCAACTGATCGTCGCCTGCCTTTACAACGTGTCCGCGTCCATCTATATAAGTGGGCGCGCAACGAAGAGCCCGGTCTCGGCCGGGCTCTTTCCTTAAGAACGTCGTCGAGGGGAGCCATGCATTTCAGATTCGGCACGGCGGGCGAGTCGCACGGGCGCGGACTGGTGGCGGTCGTCGAGGGTGTGCCGGCCGGACTACCGCTTTCCATGGAGCGGGACGTCGACCCGGAGCTCCGGCGCCGTCAGGGCGGCTACGGCCGCGGCGCACGCATGAAGATCGAGCACGACCGGGCCGAGCTGATTTCCGGGGTCCGTCTCGGCGAGACGCTGGGGTCGCCGATCGCCATGATCATCTGGAACCGCGATTGGCAGAACTGGCGAGTGCCGATGGCGCACGAGCCGCCGGCGGCGGGCGTGAGCGACGAAGTATTGCGCCGTGTCCACCTCCCGCGCCCGGGGCACGCCGATCTTGCCGGGGTCCTGAAGTACGACCGGACGGACGCGCGGGACATCCTGGAGCGGGCTTCCGCCCGGGAGACCACGGCTCGCGTGGCCGCGGGCGCGATCGCCAAACGGCTCCTCGCCGAGTTCGGAATCACCATCGGCAGTCACGTGATCGCCCTTGGCGACGTCGTCGCACGGGTCCCGGACGAGCTCCCCGCGGACCTGAACGCCGCCGCCGATGAATCGCCGGTCCGCACCCTGGACCGGGAGGCGGAGCAGCGCATGATCGAGGCGATCGACGCGGCCCGGCGCGATGGCGACACTCTGGGCGGGATTGTCGAGGTCGTCGCTCGCGGCGTACCGGTCGGCCTCGGAAGCCATGTCTCGTGGGACCGTCGCCTCGATGGCCGCCTGGCCCAGGCGCTCATGTCGATCCAGGCGATCAAGGGCGTCGAGATCGGGCCCGGATTCGAAGTCGCGCGGTGGCGCGGCTCCGCCGTGCACGACGAGATCGAGCGTGTCGCCGGGTGGCGCGGAACCGAGCCTGCGGGCAACCTGGCCAGGACGGGGGGGTATCAACGGCTGTCGAACAACGCCGGCGGACTCGAGGGCGGGATCACGACCGGTGAGCCCATCGTCGCGCGCGTCGCGATGAAGCCGCTCTCGAGTCTGATGCGTCCGCTTCGCAGCGTGGACCTCCGGACCGGCGAGCCGGCGAGCGCGGTCCGGGAGCGCAGCGACGTCGTCGCCCTGCCAGCCGCCGGCGTCGTGGCGGAGGCGATGGTCGCGATCGTGCTGGCGGACGCGATGCTGGAGAAGTTCGGTGGCGATTCGCTCGGGGAGATGCGCCGCAACTTCGAGAATTATCTCGACCGCCTCCGGCGGCGAGCACAAGGGCAACATGAAGCATAGCGCAGCGTGCCGGACCGGGAGGGTGTGACTCGCATCCTCCTGGTCGGCTTCATGGCCTCGGGGAAGACGACGATCGGTCGGCTCGTCGCCGACCGGCTCGGCTGGGGGTTCGTCGATTTCGACGCCGAGATCGAGCAGCGCACGGGCATGCCGGTTCCGGACATCATCCGGCGCTACGGCGAAGCGGAGTTCCGCGCCCTCGAGGCGGAGCTGACCCGGGAGGTGGCGGATCTGGAACACGTGGTTCTCGCGCCAGGCGGCGGTTGGATCACCCGCCCGGAGCTGCTCGACTATTTCGGCGACGAGACCCTCGTTGTCTGGCTCCGTATATCGCCGGAGGAGGCCGTACGACGTGCGCGGGCGGACCTGTCCAAGCGGCCGCTCCTGGTCGCGCCCGATCCGGTGGCTCGCGCGCGGATGCTGCTACGGGAGCGCGAGCCGCTCTACCGGATGGCCGATGTGGTGATCGACGTGGACGGTCGCGCCCCGGAAGAGATCGCCGACGAGATCGTGGGGATGCTGGAGTAGGCGAGGAGAATGGCGGAGAAGAAGGAGAAGACGCGGCTGGTGATCGTGGAGTCGCCGGCGAAGGCGCGCACCATCGGGAAGT
>VSDC01000220.1:0-4643 GCA_047459275.1 Gemmatimonadota bacterium | reverse complement strand
GACGCTGGCCCGGGGCACGCCCGGGATGAGCGGCGCGGACCTGGCCAACCTGGTCAACGAGGCGGCGCTCCTGGCCGCCCGTCGGGGCCGGGACCGGGTCACGATGCAGGACCTGGAGGACGCCAAGGACAAGGTGATGCTCGGCGCGGAGCGGAAGAGCATGGTCCTCTCCGAGGCGGAGCGGCGTCTCACGGCCTACCACGAGGCGGGCCACGCGGTCGTCGGGCTGAAGACGCCGGGCCTCGACCCGGTCCACAAGGTGACGATCGTGCCGCGCGGGCGGGCGCTCGGCGTGACGGCGTCGCTGCCGGAGGAGGACCGTCACTCCTACTCGCGGGACTATCTGGAAGGCCAGCTCGCCTACCTCTTCGGCGGACGCGCGGCGGAGGAGCTTGTCTTCGGCCCCGAGAAGGTCACGACGGGCGCCGGGAACGACATCGAGCGGGCCACGTCGCTCGCGCGGCGCATGGTGACCGTGTTCGGGATGAGCGACGTGATCGGCCCCATGGCGGTGGGCGACGCCGAGCAGGAAGTCTTCCTGGGTCGGGAGATCGTGCAGCGGCGCGAGCTGTCCGAGAAGATGGCCGAGCTCGTGGACGGCGAGATCAAGCGCCTACTGACCGAGGCCTACGAGCGTGCGATGACGACGCTCAAGGAGAACCGGGACCTGCTCGAGCGGCTCGCGAACGCGTTGCTCGAGCGCGAGACGCTCGACCGCGAGGAGATCGAGCTGCTGGCGCGGGGCGAGCCGCTCCCGCCGCTCCCGCGGCGGGCCGACGGGGCGGCCGAGGGCTCGCAAGCGCTCGTCCCGGCCGGGAAGGCCGCGTCCGAGTTCGGGGAGGAAGGCTCGGCGCGTAGCGCCGTCGCCTCGCGCGCGGCCCGCAAGGATGCGGGTCCGGGCGTGGGCGCCGCCGAGGTCGACTCCGGCCGGTGATGCTCGGTCCCGGGATCGTTTCGGGAGGGGAGTGGCGCACTGCGCGCGGGACGCTCCCGCTCGATCGGCCCCGGATCCTCGGGATCCTCAACGTCACGCCGGACTCGTTCTGGGATCGCGGCAGGCACGCGGCGCTCGATGACGCGCTGGCACGGGCCGAGGCGATCCTCGAGGAGGGCGGGGACGTGATCGACGTCGGGGGCGAATCGACCCGCCCCGGCGCGGTGCCGGTCGACGCGGGGGAAGAGCTGGAGCGCGTCATCCCCGTCATCCGCGAGATCGTCCGGCGCTGGCCCGCCGCGCTCGTCTCCGTCGACACCGTCAAGGCATCTGTCGCACGGGTCGCGATCGACGAGGGCGCGGCGATCGTCAACGACGTGTCCGGCCTCCGTCTCGACCCCGACATGGCGGGCACCGTCGCGGACACTGGCGCCGGCGTCGTGCTCATGCACTCCCGCGGCGACGTGGGCAACATGGCCAGCTACGCCATGGCGGAGTACGGGCCGGACCCGGTCGGCGACATGGTCGACGAGCTGACCGCCGCCCTCGGCCGGGCGCGGGAGGCCGGCATCCCCGACGACGCCATCGTCCTCGACCCGGGACTGGGCTTCTCGAAGAGGACCGAGCACAGCGTCGCCGCGCTCGCGCACCTCGACCGCTTCCTCGCACTCGGGCGGCCGCTCATGGTCGGACCGTCCCGGAAGCGCTTCGTCGGCGAGCTGTCCGGCGGGCTCCCGGCGGAGGAGCGCCTCGAGGGGACGCTCGCCGCCT
Organism: Gemmatimonadota bacterium; assembly: GCA_047459275.1. Classification (GTDB taxonomy): domain Bacteria; phylum Gemmatimonadota; class Gemmatimonadetes; order Longimicrobiales; family RSA9; genus CALBZE01. Next base: position 2,938 of record VSDC01000220.1, on the reverse strand, counting down.
GCGTCGTCGCCCTCGTCGGCGGCGCCCGCATCTTCCGGGTCCACGACGTGCGCGCCGCCCGCCGCGCACTGGATGTCGCCGAAGCCGTTCGCACCGCGCCCTGACCGCCATGCTGGAGGGCTACACCTATCTGCTCCCGGATCTGAAGGATCTGTTCCAGATCCTCCTCGTCGCGGCCGGGCTCTACTACGTGCTGCGGCTCCTCGCCCGCACGCGTGCGATCCAGATCCTCTTCGGCGTTCTCCTCATCCTCGGCTTCTACTTCATCTCGCGCCTCCTCGATCTCGAGCTCGTGAGCCGGATCCTGGAGATGGCGTTCGAGTACGGCGCGATCGCCGCGCTGATCGTCTTCCAGCCCGAGCTGAGGAACGCCCTCGCCCGGCTCGGCCAGAGCCGCATGCTCCGCTTCTTCGACACGATGGAGCACAGCGAGGTCGTCGAGGAGCTGATCGAAGCGGTGGAGCGGCTCTCGCGCGCGAAGGTCGGCGCCATCATCGCCATCGAGAGGGAGGTCGGGCTGGAGGAATACATCGCCGAGCAGGGCACGCGCATCGAAGCGCGCGTCTCGGCCGAGCTCATCGTGAGCCTATTCTCTCCCTACAGCCCACTCCACGACGGGGCGGTGCTGATCTCGGGCGACTCGATCCTGGCCGCCGGGGTGATCCTGCCACTCACGCAGTTCCCCGTCGCGGACAAGAGTCTCGGCACGCGCCATCGGGCGGCGCTCGGACTCTCCGAGGAGACCGATGCGCTGGTCATCGTGGTCAGCGAGGAAACGTCGCAAATCTCGCTGGCGCACAGAGGTAGGCTCGAGCGGAACATCGATTCGAATCGCCTGCGCGAGGCATTGGCCGGTACCGCCGAGACTCCGGCACCGGCTCCCGTGCGCGGCTGACGAAGTGGCAGGAAGGGTGACGCGTTGACAGGCACGGCGCGAATCTCTACATTGATCTTAATCTGCAAAACTCACATCCCTGTCGAGTGGACCGGTACCCCAATCCTTTGAGGAGCTGCTCTTGGACGGTACGACTTACAATCTGCTCCAGCTGTTCGCAGACGGCGGGATCTGGATGTATCCGCTCGTCCTGTGCTCGCTTCTCGCGCTGGGAGTGATCATCGCGAAGGCGTACACGCTGTGGGCGGCGCACCGCGGCTCGCGCAAGATCATCGAACGGGTCGCCGAGCTGGGCCAGCAAGGCCGGATCGAGGAAGCGATCGAGCTCGCGGTGGACACGCCCGGCCCCGTGGCGGCGATCCTTCTGTCCGGCTTGCGGCGCATCCACGATAGCAGGGCGAGCGAAGACATCCGTCGGGCGATCAAGACGACGGGCACGATCGAGCTCGGCTTCCTCGAACGAGGATTGGTGGTGCTCGCGACCATCGCGAACGTGGCGCCGCTGATGGGCTTCCTGGGCACGGTGGCGGGGATGATCTCGGCGTTCGGTGCGATCGCCGAGGCGGGCCAGGTCGAGGCATCGCTGGTCGCGGGCGGGATCAAGATCGCGCTCATCACCACGGCCGCCGGGCTGATCATCGCGATTCCGGTCAACCTGAGCTACAACTTCTTCGTGACCCGGATCGACAAGCTGATCCAGGACATGGAAGAAGGCACGGCCATGGTGCTGGAGCTGGTCTGGAACATCGAGAAGTCGCGTAAGAGGCGGCTGGCCGCCGCGGAGTAGGCGAGGAGGATGCCATGGCCTTCTTGAAGAAACGGACCCGTGCGAGCGGAGCGATCCCGACCTCCTCGATGGCGGACATCGCGTTCCTGCTCCTGATCTTCTTCCTCGTGACGACGGTCTTCGACGAGGAGAAGGGGCTGCCGATCGTGCTCCCCGAGGCACAGACCGAGCAAGAGGTCTCGCAGAAGAACGTCCTGCACATCGTGATCCGGCCGGACGGGATCGTGGAGCTGAAGCGCGGTGAGAGTCCGTCGGTTTCCACGGTCACCGCGGACATGATCGGAGACATCTGGCGGCAGGACGTGGCACAGAACCCGAACCTGATCGCGGCGGTCAAGACGTATCCCAACGCGCCGTATCGGTACATGATCGACGTGCTCGACCAGCTCCAGGGCGCGGGTGCTGATCGTATCTCACTCCAGCTCTACGAGGGGAACTGACCATGGCGATCATGCAGGGTGGTTACAAGCGGAAGAGCAAGCCGTCGTCCGATATTCCGGACTCGTCGCTGGCCGACATGGCGTTCCTCCTGCTGATCTTCTTCATGGTCAGCACGACGTTCCCGAAGGAAAAGCCGCGCAAGCTGGACTTCCCGGACGCGGAGGCGACGCAGAAGCTGGACACTCCGCGGAAGGACGTTTTGCACGTATACCTGGAGCGCGACGGCTCCGTCTACATCAACGATGCCCTGATCCCGATGGATCGGGTGTCGGACATCGTGGCTCCGCAGTATGCGCAATCGGATCGGAGACTGGTGGTCGTGATCCGGGCGGACCGGGAGGTCACGTACAACTACGTGGACGCGATCCAGAAGGAGCTGCAGCAGGCGGGGGCGGTGCGTGTGGCGTTCTACACGAACCTCGAAGAGCGCGTCCGGCGCGCAAGGAGGTAGCCGTATGACCACGATGAACGGGGGAGTCCCCGGCGCGGACCTGTACGTGGAGACGGCGAACGACCGGTTCAAGCGGGGATTCAGCAATTGGTTCTGGGGGTCGTTGATCGCCGCGACCGCGATCCACTTCGGGGTCTTCGCGTTCTTCCCCGACCTGAAAGCAGCGGACATGGGGGTCGTGACGAAAGAAACGGAGGCGATCAACCTTCCGCCGGAGATCGAGATTCCGCCGCCGCCGGAGCGGATCGCGCGGCCGGCGACGCCGGTGGTGAGCGCCGCGGCGATCGACGACGACATCACCATCGCGTCGACCACGTTCGAGGACAACCCGGTGGAGATGCTTCCTCCGCCGCCGTCGGCGACG
>VSDC01000219.1:0-4654 GCA_047459275.1 Gemmatimonadota bacterium | reverse complement strand
TCGCGCCGAGACCTGCCGGGAGCAGCACTGCGTAACCGGCCACGAAGGAGAGGGAGAACGCCGCCGTGGCCAGTGGGAACGCCGCCGCGTCGACAGGGGCGACGCTCGCGATGAAGAGCGTGAACGCCGCGCCCATCCCGAGCCATTCGAGGACGCAGAGGGCGAAGATCGCCAGGCCGTCGCCCCACGCGCCCTGCCAGGGGGCGAGGGGGCGTCGCGTCAATCGGCTCGCCAGGCGGACCCCTGCGCCGATGGCGGCCGGGTGCAGCAGGAGCAGAAGGAACGGCGCGGCGATCCGCAAACCGATCACGGCATTCGCGACGGGTCCGGCGGCCGGCATGAGGAAGGCGCCCACGAAGACTGCTGCGACCAGCGTGACGCCCATGAAGACGAGGAGCGAGGCGAGGCTGGTGAGCGCAGGAAGTCCGACGGCGCGACTCAGCTCGGCGACCCCGACGAACTGCCAGATCTTTCCGGGGATGTAGCGGCTCAGGTTCGACAGGAACCAGATCCGGGCCAGGACGGGGAAGGGAACCGTCACGCCGAACCCCTTGAGCGTCCGGACCCAGATCCCCACGCTCGCGACCAGGACGGCTGCGAAGGCCAGGACGGAGAGTCCCAGCCGGAGCGGGCGCACCTCCCACGAAAACGCCGCGAGCTCCTCGCGCTGGCGCACGAGGAGGATCGCCAGGAACACGAAGGAAAGGACGACGAGGGCGATCCGGGCGACGCGGCGAAGCTCCATCGCCTCTCCGTGCTTCAGGCAGCGGCCTCGGCCTCGCGGCGACGCCAGTGGACGACCGCGAGCCCGGCGCCGTACGCGGCCAGGAGGAGCCAGGCGCCCAGCGAGATCATGGCACCGGCCCGGAGCGCCCGCGGCTCGAATCGGAAGACGATCGTGTGCTCCCCGGCCGGCACCGCCACGGCTCGGAACGTATGGTTGGCGCGGAAGACCTGCGTCGGGGCGCCGTCGATCGTGGCGGTCCACCCGTCGTAGTAGTTGTCGGTCAGCACGAGGTAGCCCGGATCGCTCGCGCGGACCGCGATCTCGACCTCCGTCGGCTCGTGCCGGAGAACCGTGGCCTCGCCGGCGAAGCTATCGGCATCGGCGCCGGAGGTCGGCGGCTCATCGTACAGGAGCACCTCCCGCCTCGGATCGAACTCCGGCGCCCTCATCCGTTCGATGGCCGTACCCTCGGGCACGCGCCTGGCGGTCGGCACCAGGAACGCACGCGGAAGGAACTCGGTGTTCTCGTAGAGAAAGACGGTTGCACCCGAGCGCGTGCGCGTCTCGAGCACCGGAGTCAGGAACGGAGCCTGGACCGGCTGCCTCAAGACGAGGTAGCGAGCGTTCGAGAGGGCCAGGAAGCGCGGGTCGCCCAACACGTTGTGGTAATCCGTGTAGCTCGACTCGCCGGTTCCCAGGAACTCGAGGTAGCTCTGCAGCATGTTCGGGTGATGCCCGGCCACCAGCTCGATCCCGAAGCGGTTCAGGTAGTTGTCCGACGGCCGGTGCAGGTCGAAGACCCGGAACGGCCGCGGCTGCGCGCTGAGGAACGTGGCGATCTCGTCCGCCGCGATCGAGACGGTCGGCTCGGGGATCGTCTCGAAGAACTTCTTGTCGATGATCCAGAGGTCCGCCACGGTGACGAGGGCGAGGAGTGCTCCGGCCGCCCGTGAAGAGAGCCTGCCCCGCAGCCACAGTAGCAGTCCGCCGGCCGCGAGCCCCGCGAACAGCGCGAAGCGCCACACTCCTGTGACGTACGCCGGGTGGTTGAGCGCGGCCTGGGCGGCCTTGAGCTCTTCGATCGTGGTCGGCTGCGCGAGCGGCAGGTCCGGCCGGACGAGACCCACGACGATCCCCCAGAGAACGACGACTCCAAGCATCGCGAGGGCGATCCGGGTCGTGATCCGGACCGGCTCGGAACTCTTGTCCAGAGCGCGGCGGCCGCCGGCGGTCCACTCCTCGCGCAGCGCCGCCAGACGCTCGATCGTGAGCCCGGCGATCACCACGATCGCGAGGACGACCAGGTAGAACGAGATCGACGGCGCCCGGAATTTGTCGACGCCGGGCAACAGCTCGTAGTAGAGCCGATAGATCGGCGTATGCCCGCCGAACGACATGCTCAGCCCGAGGGCTGCGAGCCCGAGGAAGAACCACACGTACCGGTTCCGGCGCAGGAGGTAAATGCCCACGACGAGGGCGACGAGCGCCAGCCCGCCCGCGTACTCGGTGTGGAGCTTCATGGGGTTCTGGCCCCAGTAGGCATCCAGGATGCCGATCCGCTCGGGGACCGCGAGGCCAACGATCTCCTCGGGAGCCATCGACCACGACGTCGCGAATTCGTAGCCACGCCCGCCCTCGCCGCCGCGGGGAGAATGAGCGACGTAGCTGGCGAAGGGGAGGTAGTTGACGGCCGCGAGGGCGAAGCTCAGGACCAGCGCGAGGACGGCGCCGCCGAGGCGGTTCAGGAGCGTGGTCGCGGGGCGGACCGCTCCGAGGTGCCAGAGCAGGAAGCCGAACCAGAGGAGGCCGGCGAGCATGAGGTAGTAGGTGCTCTGGATCTGGTTGGACAGGTGCGCGCCGCCGAGGATCACGCCCGAGAGGACGTACCAGCGCAGCCCGCCGGTGCGGACCGCCTGGTGGATCGTGTAGAAGAAGAGCGGCGCGAGCGTCGCCACGATCATGCGCCCGTCGTGCCCGCCGAGGATGAACGACACGATGTAGCCGGAGAACATGTAGGCGAGTCCGGCGAGGTACGCGGCCATCCCGCGGCCGCCGAGCGCCCTCACCAGGAGGAAGGCGCCGAGCCCGGCCAGGAAGAGCTGCACGACGAAGTTGGCGAGCGGGAGGTGGTGCGTGGGGATCCCGACGAGCCGCGCGAGGACCGTGACCGGGTAGTACGTGTCCATCGCGTTCGAGAAGAACGGCAGGCCTCCGTACAGGTACGGATTCCACGCCGGGAGCTCCCCCTCGGCCAGGCGCTCCGTCGCGAACAGCTCCGAGTAGTATGCCTCCGTGAAGTGGTCGGAGCCGTAGATCATCCTGCCGGGCATCATTGCCGGCAGGAAGAAGATCACCGAGAGCGCCAGGTAGCTGACGAGCAGCCAGACGGTGGGGAAGAAGCCATCCGTCTCCTGGTCGTGCTCCTGCCGCGGCTCCGAGCCGGAAGCTCGGGCCCCCTTCGTCGTCTTCACCGCCATGTCGTCCCCACGTTTCGAGGAGCCCCTTCCTTCGTTCGCAACCGTCCTGCCCGACCGAGGCGTCAGCGGTCGCGGGGTGGTCCCGCGGTATCCACGAGTCCGCGGTAGAGTGAGACCAGCCGGTCGATGATCACCGGCCAGGAGAACTCGCGTTCCACGTGCTCCCGGCCGGCGGCTCCCAGCGCGGCGCCACGGGCGGGGTCGGCGACCAGTTCCTCGATCGCCCGGGCCAGAGCATCCACGTCTCCCGGGGGAACCAGGACGCCCGTCTCGCCGTCCCGTATCACGTCGACGATGCCGCCGGCCGCGCTCGCGATCACCGGCTTGCCGTACGTCAGCGCCTCGACGAGCACGACGCCCAGGCCCTCCGTATCGCCCTTCGAGTCCACCACCGCCGGAAGGACGAAGGCATCGCACGTCGCGAAACGCTCCGCAAGCGTCACATTGGGAACGAAGCCGTCGAACCGGACGCGTTCCGCCACCCCTAGATCCCGCGCCCGGGCCTCGAGGTAGCCACGCATCGGCCCGTCCCCGACCACCCGGAGATACACCGGAATGTCCGTCCGGAGCCGTGCGAGCGCTTCGAGAAGGTAGTGCACCCCCTTGCGTTCGACCAGCCGACCGACGAAGAGCAGCTCGAAGGGACGGCGCCCGGTGCTTCTCGCGGCTTGCGTCGCGTCCGCTTCCGACCGGTCGGCTCGCAGCACATGCGCCTCGTTCCCGGCCGCGGCGACCACCTCGGTCGGCCCCGTCGTCGCCCCGGCAGTCTCGATCGTGGCGCCGAAGGGGATGCGGATCACCTCGCGGTCGTACACGCTCCGGATCATCCCGGCGGTGTACGTCGAGTTGGCCGTGACCGCGTCGGCCGTCTCGATGAAATAGCGGAGCAGGGGAGTGAGGAACGGCCACCGGCGTCGCGTCCACGTCAGCTCGACGCCGTGGAAGCTGAGCACGAGAGGGACCCGCGCCCGCCACCGCGCCGCGAGCCCGAGGAGGGCGTGCGGGATCGGCCAGTGGACGTGCACGACGTCGTACCGCCCGGTCGCCGCCAGTCGCGCCGCAGCTCGCATCCCGCATAGGACATAGCCGGGCACGAGACCGAGATACGCGGGACGGTCTCGAATCCGGTCCGGCGCAGTCTGGTCGTGGGTGAGATCCTCCCAGCGGCGAGGGGCGTAGCGAAAACGGTGCACCTGCACCCCGCCGACCTGGCCGCTCCCGAGACCCCGGTACGACGGCGCCAAGACGTCCACCCGGACGCCCGCGGCGGCCAGGCGCCGGATCGTCTCATTCATCCAGGGCGTGATTACGTCTCCCTCGTGCCGTGCGTATGCGGTCGCGATATAGAGGACTCTCACTTGTTTCCACACGGTCCGATAGGTTAGATTCGGCAACCCCGGAAGCTAACCAGGAACCGACTTAACTTCAAGCCAGAATGGGAGATAGCGCG
>VSDC01000218.1:0-4661 GCA_047459275.1 Gemmatimonadota bacterium | reverse complement strand
TCCTGCTGCGGCCGAAGTTCAAGGACCTGACCTGCTTCTGCATGGTCTGGCGCCGCCCCGCATGACGGGTGCGGCGGTCATCCTGACGAGCGGGGCGGTCAATCCGTGAACGACCCGATGGTGTCGTCCCGCTCCGGGTTCCACTGCAGCACCCGACCACCCGGTCGGACCTGGACCCCGTGCGTGGGCACGTCGGGAAGTCTCTCGAGCCAGAGCGCGCGTCGGAGACTTTCTTCGGCGGCGGCGACTTCGCCCCGGTCGCTCAGCACGTCCTCTGTGGCGCCGACCCAGAACTCGCCCACGCCGGGCGCGTCCACCTGCCAGCAATGGCTTCCCTTCGGCGCCCGGCTCCTGTAGTGCACCTCGGCGTCCGGCCACCGGCTCCTCACTTCATCGATGAGAAATTCCTCGAAGTCGGCGCGCAGATCTTCTTGCTCGTCATTACGATTGGCCATGTCTTCCTCTAGCGGATTCTCACGGGTTTCCGCGTAGGGGAGACTGCAAACCTCCGGCCGCGGGCCGCACCGGCGCCCCCGGCCGCGGCAACCCGAGCCGTATGTCGGCACCCCGCCCCGCCAACCCCGCCGCCGGCGGCGCCGCTAGCGCCGCCGCTCGAGCTGCCGGCGGAGGGCCTCCAGCTCCGCATGCTGCTGCGCCGTGAGCTCTGCGAGGAAGCCGAACCCGAAGAGGAGAAAACCGAGAGTTTCGAGGAGGATCACGAGGTAGAGGAGAGGCCGGTACCCGAACGGGGGCATGGCGTGCATGACCCGGAGCACGATCGTGACCAGCCCGACGACCACGCCGAGCCCCGCGAGGGCGAGCCCGGTCACGCCGAACAGGAGCATGGGCTTCCGGGCGAAGAAGAGGAAGAACGCTACGGAGAGGAGATCCAGGAATCCAACCACGATGCGGCCACGCCCGGCGTACTTGGATTCACCATGACGGCGCGGGTGGAGCGTGATCGGGATCTCGGTCATCGAGAACCCGCGGGCGTAGGCCAGCACGACGAAGAACCTATGCCAATCGTGGCGAAGGTGGACCTCGTCCAGGACCTCCCGGCGGAACGCCTTCATCGAGTTCAGGTCCGAGACAGGGACGTCGAAGAGGGCGCGGCTCAACCGATTGTAGATCCCCGAGACCGTGCGCTTCTCGTAACGCCCGACCTTGCGGCCCGTGACGATGTCCCACCCCTCGTCGATCTTGGCGAGAAAGCGCGGGATCTCGTCGGGAAGGTGCTGGAGGTCCGCGTCGTAGAGCACGATGACGTCGCCCTCCGACGCCTCGGCGCCCGTGAGGAGCGCCTCCGTCTTGCCGAAATTGCGACGGTGGCTCACGACCCGGAACCGGTCCCAACCCGCCGCCTCGGCCCGAGCCACCTCCGCCGTACCGTCCGTCGAGCCGTCGTCCACGAGGACGACTTCGCCCTCGAGGCCGTACCGGTCGAACGTCGCACGGAGCTCGCGGACTAGGTCCGGGATGTTCTCGACCTCGTTATAGGCCGGGATGACAACGACGAAGTTGCGCCTCGCCGTATCGGAGAGGCGCAACTCCTCGTGGGTGGGCAGCATCGCTTCCGCGGCCATTCCTCCGTCAAACGCGCTTGCGCATCCGCGCCGACAGGACGCCGAGCTGGTCCCGGTACTTCGCCACGGTGCGACGGGCGATCTGGATCCCCTCCTCCTTGAGGATGTTGACGATCGCCTGGTCGGTCAGGGGCCGCTTCGGGTCCTCCTCGGCGACGAGCTTCTGGATCCGCGCCTTGATCCCGCGCGCGCTCACGTCCTCGCCCGACGTCGTCGACAGGCCGCTCGAGAAGAAGAACTTGAGGGGGAGCACGCCTCGCGGCGTCTGCACGTACTTCTCGTTCGTCACCCGCGAGACCGTCGACTCGTGCATGTTGATCACCTCGGCCACCTCGCGCAGCGTCAGCGGCTTGAGGTACTGCACGCCCTTCTCGAAGAACTCCCGCTGCCGGTCGACGATGAAGTTCATCACCTTGAGCATCGTCTGGCGCCGCTGCTCGATCGCCTGGATCATCCAGTTGGCGCTGTTCAGCTTGCTCGAGATGAACTCCTTGTTCTCGCCCTGGAACTTGTTCTTGTCCTTCGCGATCTCGCGGTAGGCGCGCGAGAGCTTGAGCCGCGGGAGACTCGTGTCGTTCAGGAAGACGAGGTACTCCCCGTCGATCTTCTCGACGATCAGGTCCGGCGTGATGTAGTTGTCCGTTGGGCTCGAGTACTTGATCCCCGGCTTCGGGTCCAGCTTGGCCACCTCATCGGCGGCCGCCTGGACGTCCTTCGGCGTGATCGAGAGCTCCTTCGAGATCTCGGACCACCGGTGGTTGATCAACTGCTCGAAGTAGTCGCGGACGATGCGATACGCGAGGGTGTCCTCCTTCCCCGCATCCGCGAGCTGGAGGAGCAGGCATTCCCTCAGGTCGCGGGCGCCGATCCCCGGCGGATCGAAGCCCTGGATGACACGGAGCATCTCCTCCGCCTCCTCGAGGGTGAAGGGCTCGAGCGGCTGGCCATCCTGAGCCCACGTCGCCCCTTCCTTCTTGACCCATTCGTTCAGGCCCTCCAGGACCTCCTCGAGCGAGCACGACAGGTAGCCGTTGTCGTCGATGTTCCCGATGATCTCTTCGCCGAGGAGCATCTGCCGCTCGGAGAGGCGGAGCAGCACGAGCTGATCCCGGAGGTGGTCGGCCAGGTCCCGGGTCTCGACCGGCACCGGCTCGTAGTACTCCTTCTCCTCGTATTCGGCGCGGCGGCCACCGGCCTCGAAGCCGTCCAGGAGGATCTCCTCCCAGTCGATCTGCTCTTCCTGCTCCTTTTCCTCTTTCTGCTTCTCCTTGTCGTTGAGCGCGGCCTCTTCCTCGGGCGAGACCGGGGGCTCCTCGAGCTCAAGGAACGGGTTGTTGAGCAGCTCCTGCTTGATGTGCTGCTGGAGGTCGAGGAGCGGCATGTAAAGGAGATCCATCGCCTGATACAGGCGAGGATTGATCTTCATCTCCTGGCGGAGCTGCGTGCCCTGGTAGAGTCCTGTCTTGATACTCATACCACTTCCGGTCGCCGATAACGTTCGCGCATGCGCGCCGTCAGCGTCGGGCCGAAATAGATCTCGGCAACCTCGTCGTTCCAGACCAGTTCGGCGACGGTACCCGAGACCCGCACGCGACCGTCGTACATGATATACGCCCGATCCACGATGTCGAGCGTCTGCTCGACGTTGTGATCGGTGATGATCACCCCGATCCCGCGGTGGCGGAGCCCCGCCACGATCTGCTGGATATCGTGGACGGCGATCGGGTCCACGCCGGCGAACGGCTCATCCAGCAGCATGAATTTCGGGTTGCTCACCAACGCCCGCGTGATCTCGAGGCGGCGGCGCTCCCCACCCGAAAGGGAGTACGCCTTCGACCTGCGCAGGTGCTTGATCGACAGCTCGTCGAGCAGCGTCTCGAGACGCTCCAGCCGCTCCGCCTTGGACAGCGGAAGCGTCTCGAGAATCGCGAGGATGTTCTCCTCGACCGTGAGCTTGCGGAAGATCGACGGCTCCTGCGCAAGGTAGCCGATCCCCCGGCGAGCCCGCTGGTACATGGGCACGTCCGTCAACTCGACGTCGTCGAGGTAGACGTGACCTTCGTCCGGGGAGATCAGCCCCACGATCATGTAGAACGTGGTCGTCTTCCCCGCCCCGTTCGGCCCGAGCAACCCCACGATCTCACCCTGAGATACGTGGAGGTCTACGTTGTTGACGACTCGCCTCTTACGAAACTCCTTGACGAGCCCTCGTGCCGAGAGCGTGCTGCCGTGTGCCGGCGCGGGATCCACCGAATCCAGATACACGGAGCCCGCAATCTTCGGCTCGGTCATAATCAGCAAATTCCTTACCGTTGCGGTGGTGCCCCCTGCCGGGATTCGGCAGCCCTATTCGCATCGAGCTCGCGGCCAGTGCCGCGATCTTCTCTTGGCTGAAGGTGATACCCCCGAATCGGTCCTTCAGCCTCCACACTCACGACCTCTCCGTCCTGAAGAAACAAAGTGATCCGATTCGCCGTCAGGTAGTTCACCCCGGGTCGGTCCTTCCCTTCCTCACGAATCCTGTAGAGCGACTGTGCCTTCCCGCCCTCGCCGATGGCGACGAGGCGCTCGAGCACCACACGCTCCTTCGCCCCGCCGTCGGTGGCCGAGTCCACGGTGTCCGGTTCCGGCGGCGCTTCGGCGAAGTAGCCGATGATCGTGTCTCCCCGCAGCCAGTCCCGGCCGACTTCCTCCGGCAGCAACGCCGTCAACGAATCGGCCGTTCTCTCCCCGTAAGCGTTCCCCACCGCGACGACCAGATCCAGACGGTCGTCCGAGACCACGGCGTCGATGGAGTCCGCCACGAGCCAGAACTCCGTGGCGGTCGCCAGGGGCTGAGGGCCAACGGTCCGGCGCGGCCCGCGTGGCGTCGTGTCCGCGCTCGCCGTGTCGGCCGCCTCCGCCGGTAGACGCATGGCGATCATCCGATGCACCGCGCCCTCCCGGAAGTAGACCTGGAGCTCCGGCGCGTCCACCCGGAGGTCCTCGGAGAGCAGGATCGCATCCCCGAGCGCCCGCACTTCCCGGAGTCCTTCGCCTTCCAGGAACGCGACCAGGCTGTCACCCGACAGGGGGAAT
>VSDC01000217.1:0-4683 GCA_047459275.1 Gemmatimonadota bacterium | reverse complement strand
CGCAGGCGACGAGGTCGCCCTCGGCGATCGCCTTCGAGACCGCCTCCGGGAGCGGCCCGCTGTTCCCGATGCAGGTGGCGCAGCCGTAGCCGACCAGATTGAAGCCGAGCGCGTCGAGGTGGGGTGTCAGCCCTGCGCGGTCCAGGTAGCTGGTCACGACGCGCGACCCCGGCGCGAGGGACGTCTTGACCCACGGCTTGGGCCTGAGGCCGCGCTCGTTCGCTTTCCGGGCGAGGATCCCCGCTCCGATCATGACGGCGGGGTTCGAGGTGTTGGTGCAGCTCGTGATGGAGGCGATCACGACGGAGCCATGGGTGAGGCGCTGGCCGTCGGCCTCGAGGGCGACGTCGGGCTGATCGGCCGTCGCCTGGCTCGATTCTCCCCAGACGCCGATCTCTCGTGTTCTGCCGTCGTGGCCGGTCGTGGCGGACTCCTTGGTCGTGGCTCGGGTGCCCTGGAGGGTCGTGTTCGCTGCCGGTCCCGTCGCGGCCCCGGCGGTCTGTGCGGCCGCAGTCCCGCCGGCCTGTCCGGTCGTGCCGCCAGCGCGCGGCGGGCGGAGCGTCTCGAGCGCCTCGGCGAACGCCGCCTTAGCCCGCGAGAGCGGGATGCGATCCTGGGGTCGGCGCGGCCCGGCGATGCTCGGCTCCACCGTCGACAGGTCGAGGGTGAGCGTGTCGGTGTACTCGGGCGTGGGCGAATCGGCGGTGTGGAAGAGGCCCTGCTCCTTCATGTACGCCTCGACGAGGGCGACGTGCTCCTCGCTGCGCCCGGTGAACCGCAAATAGCGCAGCGTCTCGTCGTCGACGGGGAAGATGCCGCAGGTGGCGCCGTACTCGGGGGACATGTTGCCGATGGTGGCGCGGTCGGCGACGGGGAGCGCGGCGACGCCGGGGCCGAAGAACTCGACGAACTTCCCGACGACCCCCTTCTGGCGGAGCATCTCGGTCACGCGGAGCACGAGGTCGGTGGCGGTGGCGCCCTCGGGGAGCTCGCCCTCGAGGCGGAAGCCGATGACCTCGGGGGTGAGCATGGAGACGGGCTGGCCGAGCATGGCGGCCTCGGCCTCGATCCCGCCGACGCCCCAGCCGAGCACGCCCAGCCCGTTGACCATCGGCGTGTGGGAGTCGGTGCCGAGGACGGTGTCGGGGTAGGCGAGCGGGGGGCCGTCGCCGCGGGGCGTGTCGTGGTCGCCGGGGAAGACGACGCGGGCCAGGTACTCGAGGTTGACCTGGTGGACGATTCCGGTGTAGGGCGGGACCACCTTGAAATTGTCGAAGGCGCGCTGGCCCCAGCGGAGGAAGGCGTAGCGTTCGCGGTTGCGCTGGTAGTCCAGCTCGCGGTTGCGCTCGAGGGCGTTGGGCGTGCCGAAGGTATCGACCTGCATGGAGTGGTCGATCACGAGCTCGACGGGCTGGAGCGGGTTGATCCTGGACGGGCTGCCGCCGAGCTCGGCCATGGCGTCGCGCATGGCGGCGAGGTCGACGATGGCGGGGACGCCGGTGAAGTCCTGGAGGAGGACGCGAGCGGGGGTGAACGCGATCTCGCGGTCGCCGACGTCGGTCGGGTTCCAGCGGGCGAGCGCCTGGATGTCCTCGGCGACGACGGAGGCGCCGTCCTCGTGGCGGAGCAGGTTCTCGAGGAGGAGGCGGAGCGAGTAGGGCAGCCGGGAGATGGGGAGTCCCTGCTTCTCGAGCGCTTCGAGGCTGAAGAACACGAATTCGCGGTCGCCGACCCTGAGCGTCGACCGGGCGCCGAAGCTGTTCATGCGGTCCTCTCCGTTGGTGTGCGTTCACGGTCGGCCGGTGGCCGTGGCGGCGATGCGTGCGTCCGCAGTCGGCGGATGGCGTAGCAGGAAGGATACCGCGGCGGCGCGGGCGGGAGGCGTGAGGTGGCCCGGGCGAGTCGGGAGCCGGGCGCGCGACGGGCTCGGGTCGGGAAGTCGGCCGATGGATGGGATGCGGGGGATATCCTGACGATGCCGTGTCGAAATTCCATGGGATTCCCCACAAGGAATCCGTGCTCGCCCGACAGACTCCCGGGGGCCGATTGGCTAAGGTCCTATCGGCAACCGGGAGATCTCCATCGGAGGGGGAGCAATGGGCCACACGATCATGGTACCGATCGACCGCTCGCGGTTTGGCGAGCAGGCGATACCGGCGGCGGTCGCCGTGGCGCGGCAGACGGGGGCGACCGTGCACCTGGTGCGGGTGTACGAGCCGCTCGGCGTGATGCCCGCGTTCGACGTAATGCCGCTGTACGATCCGGAGTGGGAGGACAAAGTCAGGAGAGGGGAGGAGTTGGAGCTCAACACCCTGGCGGAGGTGGTGCGGGAGCGAGCCGGGGTGTCCGTCCAGCATGCGCTGATCGACGGGCCGGTGGTGGATGCGCTGCTGCAGTATACAGCGGACGTCGGCGCGGACCTGGTGGTGATGAGCACGCACGGACGGAGCGGGATCGGGCGATTGGTGCTGGGCAGCGTCGCGGAGGCGGTGGTGCGCCGGGCGCCCTGCCCGGTGATGCTGGTCCGTCCGCGCGATGGGGTGGAGAACGACCTGGCGCACCTCCTGAACCTCGACCAGATCCCCGTCTTCAAGCACATCCTGGTCCCGGTGGACGGGACGGAGTTCGCGAAGAAGGTGATCTCTCGGGCGGTCGCGATCGGTGCGCCGTTCGATGCACGCTACACGTTGCTGCGCGTGGTGTCGCCGGCGCTTCCGCCGGGGTGGCCGTACGCGACGACGGAATTCCCGCGGGACGGGGTGGCGGAACGGATCCGCGCGCGGCGGCAACTGGACGCCATCGCCGAGGGGTTGCGCTCACAGGCGCTGCGGGCGAGCACGGAGGTGCTCACGGACACGGAGCCGGCGAAGGCGATCCTGGATTACGCCGACTGGTACGGCGTGGACCTGATCGCGATGACGACGCACGGACGACGCGGTCTGTCCCGGTTGGCGCTGGGGAGCGTGGCCGAAGCAGTCGCCCGGGAATCGCGAGTTCCGGTCCTGCTCTTCCGGCCCGGGCCCGAGGAGGAGGAGGAAGAAGAGGCGCGCGAGCGGCCGGCGGCTCAGGTGCTGGTCGCCAATGGGAGCGTGAAGGAGAACGTGCTGCCGGCGCCCACGCGGCTCTCGACGTGAATCCGGCCGCCGTGCGCCTCGACGATCCCCTTGACGATGGCGAGGCCGAGGCCGATCCCGTGCCCTTCGGGACGGTGGCGGCGGGCCTGCCAGAAGCGGTCGAAGATGTGGGGCAGGTGCTCTTCGCTGATCCCGATCCCCGTGTCCGAGACCGAGACGCGGAGCTCGGTCCCCTCGACCGCCGCGTCGACTGTGATGCGGCCGCCCTCGGGCGTGAACTTGATGGCGTTGCCGATCAGGTTGGAGAACACCTGGAGCACGCGCTCCCGATCGACAAAAACGGCCGGGGCATTCTCCGGCACGTGGTTCTCGAGGGTGAGATTCCGGGATGCGGCCACGGCCGAGAGGGAGTCCACGGCCGCGGCGGCGAGCGCGGCCGGGCGGTGGGCGCGGCGGTCGAGCACGACGCGCCCGGCCTCGATCCGCTTGACCTCGAGCAGGTTCTGGATGAGGCGCTCCATTTGCTCGACGGACTGGCGGATGCCCTCGAGGTGCTGGACGCCGGCGCTGCCGAGCTCCTCGCGCGGCAGGTGGCGGAGGAGCAGGGAAGTGCCGATGCGGATGGCGCTCAGCGGGTTGCCCAGGTCGTGCGAGACGATGGCCAGGACGTCGTCGCGGGCCTCGATGGCGCGCTGGGCCTCGCGGTAGAGGCGCGCGTTGTCGAGGGCCAGTGCGGCTCGCGCGGCCAGGTCGCGAGCGAGGGAAAGGTCGTCGGCGGAATAACGGCGCGCCTGGCCGGACAGGTAGCAGCCGATGGCGCCGAGCGTCTCGCCGCGGGCGGTGAGGGGCACGAAGAGCGCCGAGTTGATGCCGAGCTCGCGGAGCAGAGCGAGGTGCTCGTCGTCGCTGGACATGGCCTCGATGAAGTCGGCCGCGACCTCGGGCATGAAGCACGGCTCGCCGGTCTCGATCACGCGGAGCGCCGGGTGCGGCTCGCGGCCGCCGAGGGGCCACGGCTGGAGGCGCCGTACCACCGCTTGCTTGTCGGGGTCGGCGTGGACGAACTGGAGGCGCTGCACCGCGTCTCCGTCGCGAATGTAGAGGACGCACCAGTCGGCGAGGGTGGGGACGGCGAGGCGAGCGATGCTCTCGAGGGTGCGATCGAAGTCGAGCGACTCGGAGAGGATCGCGCCGGCCTCGGCCAGGAACCGCTGCGCCCGCTCGATGCGTTTGCGCTCCGTGATGTCCCGGAGGACGACGGTGTAGATGCGCACGCCGTTGACGTCGAGCTTGGAGATCGACGCCTCGGCCGGGAACACCTCCCCGTTCTTGCGTCGCCCGGCGATCTCCTGACGCTCGCCCATGCGTCGCGCGGCGACGGGCGAGCGACCGAAGTCCTCAACGTGGCGACGGTGTGCTTGCCGGAACGCTTCGGGGATCAGGATGTCCAGCGGCTGGCCCAGGACCTCATCCGCGGAGTAGCCGAAAATCTCCTCGGCGCCCTGGTTGAAGTGGATGATGATCTGGGCCGCGTCGGTGGAGACGATCGCGTCGGACGCGATGGAGACGATGCCGCTGAAGACCGCCTCGGACGTGAGGAGCGCTTCGC
>VSDC01000216.1:0-4739 GCA_047459275.1 Gemmatimonadota bacterium | reverse complement strand
GCCACCGCTGCGGGTTCGCGCCATCGCGGCAACAGGCGAGGATCGCTTCCTCGCAAACCCGGGCGGCGCGGGCGATCGAAGCGGGGCCTTCGTCGCCGGCAGTGGCCCGGCTGAGCGACTCGACCCAATCGGCCACCTGGTCGACCAGGTCCTGATGGGGCTGGGCCCGGACAGGCCAACGGCCGAGGGGAACGGCAAGATTGGACTGACCGTTGCGCTCGATGTAGCCGTAACGCTGGAAAGCCGAGATCCCCCGCGCGACGCCGAGGCGCGCGACCGCGCGTCCGAAATCGACCGGGCGCCCCGCGCTCCTACGACCGATCTGGCTGCGGCCTTCCGCGATCAGGCCACGAAGCTCCTCCAACGTCGCCGGCCGCTCCCACAGCGGGAACCACTGCTCGCCCCGATCCTTCTCGCCCTCCGCGGCGCTGCCGTATCCGACCGGCGATGATCGGACGGCGAAAGGCGCTGCGGCTTGCGGCAGCTCGGTCGCGTGCATGCGCCTCGCAACGGAGGCGGCGAAGAGACAGGCGCCTTCGAGCATGAAGACGAAGTCCCAGGAGTTCAGGATCGAATCCCCGGAGAAACCGACCGTGCTGTTGGCGCCTCCGGCGTTCCCCGGCAGGAACTGCCCTACCGCGTTTCGGCCGAGCCCTTGCCCTGGCACCCCGAAGAGAGCGACGGTCAGGAGGCGGGGCGCCGACGGACGCGCGGGCGCCGCCGGGTCTTCGAGGTCGAACAACAGGGCGAGGTGCTGCATGTAGTTGTTGGTGAAATCCAACCGCCCGTCGTTGCCTCCCGTACCGAGGAGCGCGGGATACGTGGGTTCGCCCGCGCCGTCCAGCACGACGGCGGCTTCCAGCCATTCCAGGGATTGCCCGCGCCAGTTCTGATGGCATCGCCGTAGGAATGCGGCCTTCTCCTCACCTTTAGGGCTCTCTTGTAGACCGCCCACCACCGACCGTCCCCACTCGATTACCGTCCGGAACGGAGCGAACCTCCCGGCGACGCCCCGCGCGATCGCTTCGATCCCAGTCTTGTTGTCCTTCGGATAGAACCCGCTTCCACCGTTCCAAGGAGCGACGATCGGCGTCGGCACATACTCCTCGAGGAAGAACCGCTGCAATGCCTCCTCGTCGAGCGTCGTGGCGAGGTGGAACGCCTCGTCCCGCCACCATCCTCGGGCCGCCGGGTCCTTCTGCTCCGCAACCAGACGCAGGACCCCGAGACCCTTGAGGTAGTGCGCCAGCGGCGTGGGACTGCACCCGGTCAGGTGATGGACGTGGATCGTCATGCCGGGACTCCTTGCTGAGCCAGAAGCGGATCGGGAGTCTCGAGGCGCGAGGCCCGCACGTCGGCGACACGGAGCAGCGCCTCGAGGTATGCGAGGGTGAACGGACCGAATTCGTCGACCAGCCGGTGCACGCGCTCGCTCCAGCTCGGCCCGTACCGTCCGGAGACGCCGAGCTGCGCGGGATCGAGGTGGAGCGTCACCGCAGGCATCGTCACCACGGTTCCATCCGCTGCGGCCAGGGGCGTGGGCGGGATCTCGTCGCCCTCGCGCACCCCGTGGAGGGGCTGGCCGACGCCCACGAGATCCTCCTTCTCGAGCGGGAACTCCTGGTCGTGCGGCGTCCCCTGCCAACCGCCGCGCACCTTGCCGTGATGACTGCAGACCAGATAACAGAGCAGGTTGAACGACGTCTCGTCGAGCGCGGCGATCTCCTCCACAAGCGGAGCCGAAGGCACCGGATCGCCCTCGGGAGCGACGGGCTCCAGCACGCCGGCCTCGACGAGGGCCCGGACCGATCCCAGGAGCGCCGGATGGTCCGGCCGGACGCGATGCAAGAGGTCGAAGACCGCGAGCACCGACGCCAGCTCGTGCCGGAACCCGCGCCTCTTGCCGTGGCGCTCGTCCAGGCAGTACAGCTCGCGCAGCGGTGCCCACGCGCCCTCCGGCGCCTTCGCCAGGTCGCTACGCTCCGGCCGCGTGCCGCTCGCGTCCGCCCGGATCGACGACTGGAAGACGGGATGGGCCTTGCCCCAGTCGTGGAGGCGCGCCGCGAGATCGAGGACCCGCGCGAAATCCGGCGGCAACTCCAGCTCGTGGACCAGGTCGAGGGCAGCCTCCGCGGCCTCCCGGCCGTGAGTGGCGATCGTCTTCCAGGCGTGGCGGCTGAGGTCCTCGCGCCCCGCCGCCTGGTCGGCGTACTCGTCGGCCGCGCCCGTCCGGTACCCGCCCTCTGTCGGGATCGGCGCAGACCGCTTCCCTGGCGGCTCGCCGGTGAATCCCCTATCGACGTCGTAGCCACCCCACGCGGCATCGACGAGAACCACCTGACCGGGATAACAATCCGTCTGACGGAGTCGTCGCCACTCGCCATCCAGGTAGTCCCACACCCACGCCCTGCACCCTTCCTTGAGCGCGGAACGAGCGAAGAGCCACTTCTTCGCGGCGTAGACGGGCACGGGGCACAACCCGTCCCGTGTCGGCTGGAGATCGGCGGTGGGCTCGCCCGGCACCCAGCACACGAACAGGTCGCGCTCCTCGCCGCTGCGGATGAACCGGCTGATGTCGAGGTCGGCACCACTGAGATCCGGCGTCGTATCGAACAGCTCGTGGCATTCGCGCCGTGTGAGCAGGTGAAGCGGCTCGTACGGGTAGAGCGCATGCAGCAGTTCTGGACGATCCCGCTCCAGCCGGTCCTCGAGCTCTTCCAGCGATCGCAGGCCGACGTCGTCGAGCAGGTCGAGCGCCTCCCTCGCGGCTACGAGTTCCGCTTCGTCGTAGGGGAGTGCATCCTTTCCACTCACCGCCCGGTCGACCACCACCACCTCCGCCTCGCCCCCGTACCGGGCGGCCCGGCCGAAACGCTGCACCAGGCTCGGCCAGGGCGCGAGCTCCGTCACCAGCGCCGTGGCCGAGATATCCACGCCCGCCTCGACGACCTGCGTCGCGATGACGATCCGATCGGTCGCAGGATCCTCGCACGCAGCCCGCGAGAGGAACTCCTCCGCCCAGCGCTTGCGCTCCAGCCCTCGGAACCGGCTGTGGACGAGACGGACGTCCGGCCCTTCCCCCGACGACACCAGAGCGTCCACCGCCTTCTTCAGGGCCACCGCCGTCTCCACCCGGTTGACGATCGCCAGGGTCACCCGGCCGGTCACGGTCGGCCGAGCACGGCCATGCGCTTCGACCACGACGCGGGCCAGCGCCTTGGCGTCTTTGTCCTCCCGCATAGGGAGGGTCAGGCGCGTGAGCGGCTTCCGAACGTCCCACAGACGGCCGCTCCGGCCCGTCGCCGGGATGCGCAGC
Organism: Gemmatimonadota bacterium; assembly: GCA_047459275.1. Taxonomy (GTDB): domain Bacteria; phylum Gemmatimonadota; class Gemmatimonadetes; order Longimicrobiales; family RSA9; genus CALBZE01. Next base: position 1,423 of record VSDC01000216.1, on the reverse strand, counting down.
ATTCCGTCGCGCAACTCCGGGAGCCACGGACGGGCATCCATCGTTTCGAGCCACTCCGGTTGCAGCGTCGCGCTCATCCACCAGGTACGACACGGTCGGAGCGCACTCCCATCTCGCTCGCGGCGGAAGGCCTGGAGTTGCACGCTGGTCGCAAGCCCGACGTCCATGAGCTGGACCTCGTCCATGACCCAGAGGGAGTCGTGGTTGAGGAGGCCGTACTCGAGCGGCCAGCGCGCGCGTCCCGCCGCGTACCCGCGATTCAGCGCCCGGGAGAGGAGCATGTCCTGGGTCCCGACCAGGACCGCCGGTTTCTCGGGATGGAGGTGCCAATCCTCGAGCTCGACGCCGCCCATGAGCGTGTGGACGGAGACTTCCGGGACGTCGCCCGGGAACTCGTCACGCATCCGCTGGAGGAGCCTGCGGGCCGCCGCCGCCGTCTGCTCGACGAGGACGCGCATGGGGAGGCACCACACCAGACGGCGAGGCCAAGACGGGTCGTTGCGTACGAGCCGGTGCCACGCCCACGCCGCCAATACCCCTTCGGTCTTCCCCATGCCGGTGGGAATGCGAATCAACCGGTCCGTGCACTCCGTCGCTCCAGCGAGTTCGCGCTGCCACGCGTGAGGCTCACCATGTCCGGTCACCCGACGGAACCATTGCACGTAGTCCATGTGTCCATCCCCTGGATCGATGCCTAAGGCGACGTGGTTCTGGCTCGGACACTCCCGTGCCGCGTCAAACGTTAGAGGCACCCTCTGACAACGAGGTGGTCAGACCCCGATCATCGGCTCCCCCGATCCCAACGCGGCCCCGCCGCACAGAGCGAACGGGCCGCCGGGCAAGCCCAATCAATGAGGCCGCTTGCATGGCAAGCGGAAGTTAGCGAGGGAGTGTGCCCCTCCCCCTGATGACGACCAAGCTTCAATGAGGCCGTGCCGTAGCACGGGAAGGGCTGAACGGCGACAAGAACCGCAACGTGCTACGCCCGGTTCTTCTTCTTGTGTCGCCTACCCTTCTTTTTGCCCGACGGCCGCCGGGTGCCGCGGTGCCGGTCGAGATACCAGCTAACCACAACTGCAGCGACGGGTCCCAGCGGCCCTAGGATGATGAGTTCCCATAGCCGCATGCGCCCAGTGTAGGGTTACGGCGCGCCGTTGTCAAGGTTCTTGGTAGTTATAAGGGGTTTGGGGATCTCATTCCTTTAGGGCCGCCCGGGCCAACAGCCATAACCGGAAAGCCTTATCCTCGGCTCCTCAAGCGGGCAATGACCGCACGGTCTTGACGTCTCACCTTCCGTGTTCCCGTCACCCTGATTTCCAGATACCGCCGCCGCACCCAACATCAGTCTCCGGACGAGCAACGAATCATTGGGGCGCGTGTGCAGTATCCCGAGCCCCCATGGGCTCAGCCCACCACTACAGCA
>VSDC01000215.1:0-4754 GCA_047459275.1 Gemmatimonadota bacterium | reverse complement strand
TTAGAGCGCACGCCTGATAAGCGTGAGGTCGGTGGTTCAACTCCACCCAGGCCCACCTGCTCAACCGAACCCCGTCCGGTCGCCCGAGACCGGGCGGGGTTCGTGCTTTCGGGGGTAGAACCTTAACGTGACGTACGCTCCCCGAACGACGGATACCCCGAACATGCCGGCCTTCTCGCCGCAGGTCGAGGCGCCGGGTCGCGCCGTATGCACCCTCCGGGTCGGCGGAATGGACTGCTCGAGCTGCGCGGAGAGCGTGGAGAGGGCGCTTCGCCAGCTCGACGGCGTCCAGGACGTGCGGGTCGACGTGGTCGGGGAACGGGTTACCGTCGGGTACGTGGAGGGCAAGCTGACGCGGGGGGATCTGGTCAGCGCGATCACGCGCGTCGGCTACCGGGTGGAAGACGAGACGCCGGCGGGAGATGACATTGCCCCGTTCGGGACACGGGCCCGGCGCGTCGCCGAGGAGCGGAGGAGTGCCGCGTGGTCGGGCAGGCGCGCGCAGGTCGCCCTCGTCGTGCTCGCGGGGCTGCTCTGGGCGCTCTCCCTCGTGGCGGAATACGCGCTATCGATGCAGGCGCTGGCCGCCGCAGCCGCAGTGGGCGCGGTCGTCGCGGGTGGGCGGTACGTCTTCCCGCGCGGCATCCGCGCCGCCATGCAGCGCGCCCTCGACATGAACTTCCTCATGTCGATCGCCGCCGTCGGCGCGCTGTTGATCGGCGAGTACGAAGAGGCCGGCTCGGTGATGTTCCTGTACGCGGTGGCGCAGCTCCTGGAAGGCCTCTCCATGGACCGGGCGCGGAACGCGATCCGCGCGCTGATGGGGCTCTCGCCGACCGAGGCCACGGTGCTGCGGGACGGCCGCGAGGTCCGCGTCCCCGTCGAGCGCGTGGCGATCGGAGAGACGATCGTCGTCCGCCCCGGCGAGAAGATCCCCGTGGACGGCGTCGTGCTCGCCGGCACCTCCAGCGTGAACCAGGCGCCGATCACGGGTGAGTCGATGCCGGTCGAGAAGGCGCCGGGCTCGGAGGTCTTCGCCGGAACGTTGAACGGCGAAGGCGCGCTCGAAGTCCGGTCTACCAGGGCGGCATCCGACACCACGCTCGCCCGCATCATCCATTCGGTGGAAGAGGCGCAGGCGAGCCGTGCGCCGAGCCAGACCTTCGTGGACCGGTTCGCGCGGCGCTACACGCCGGCCGTGGTCGCGACAGCGGCGGCGCTCGGCGTGCTGCCGCCGCTCTTGGGCTTCGGCGGCTGGGGCGATTGGTTCTACCGCGCGCTGGTGATGCTCGTCGTCGCGTGTCCGTGCGCGCTCGTGATCTCCACGCCCGTCACGATCGTGAGCGCCCTCGCCGGCGCGGCGCGCGAGGGGATCCTGATCAAGGGGGGACTCCATCTCGAGGACGCTGGCCGGGCGCGCGTGGTCGCGATCGACAAGACCGGCACCCTCACCGAGGGGAGACCCGAGGTGGTCGATGTGCTCGCACTGGATGGCGCCACCCCTGGCGATGTCCTCGCCCTCGCCGCCGCGGCCGAGGCGCGGAGCGGGCACCCGCTGGCCCGGGCGATCCTGCGGCGCGCGGAGGAAGAGGGGCTCGCCATCCAGCCGGTTGCGGAGACGTCGGCGATTCCGGGGAGGGGGCTTCGCGCGCGGGTGGGCGAGGAAGAGGTCTTCGTCGGGAGCGAACGGCTCTTCGAGGCGCTGGCGGTGCCGCTGGATGAGGTGAAGCACGTGCTCGCCCGCTACGAGGCCGAAGGCAGGACCGCGGTGCTCGTGGCGACGCGGCCCACCGACGATCAGGGACGCACCGGCCATGAGGATCACCCGCTGCGTCTGCACGGCGTGATCGCCATCGCGGACCGTGTCCGGCCTGGGGCGGCCGAGGCGCTGCATGATCTCCGCGCGGCCGGCATCGAGAAGATCGTGATGCTGACCGGTGACAACTCCGGGACTGCCAGAACCGTGGCCGCTTCGCTGGGCGGGCCGGGTGTCGGTGTCGACGAGGTCAGGGCCGCGTTGCTCCCCGAAGACAAGGTTGCGGCGGTGCGCGATCTCCGCGCCCGCTACGGGCGGGTCCTCATGGTCGGCGACGGCGTGAACGACGCGCCGGCGCTCGCCGCGGCCGATGTGGGCGTCGCCATGGGTACAGTGGGCACCGACGTCGCGCTCGAGACCGCGGACATCGCGCTCATGGCGGACGATCTCTCGAAGCTGCCGGTGGCGATCGGCCTCGCGCGCAAGGCGGAGCGAATCATCCGCGTGAACATCGGCTTCTCGCTCGTCGTCAAAGCGCTGTTCGTTGTCCTGGCGGTGATCGGCTGGGCCACGCTCTGGATGGCGGTGTTCGCCGACATGGGAGCGAGCCTGGCGGTCATCACGAACGGGCTGCGGGCGCTCCGGCCTCCGCGGCTGCGAAGCGCGGCTGCGGCGGCGTAGGCGGGAAGGGCGCGCTGCGCGCGACTGCGGGCCCGTTCCACTTCCATCAGCACCCCGCTAGATTCCTCGCCTCGCGGATCGCCGGCTCTCCTGTGGCTTCCATCGATGTGGCGACCGGTGGAGCCCCGTCGGTCCATCCGCTTTCGTTCAGGGGAACCGAGGCGACCCGCCCGAAGGACTCAACCACACGGGATACTCGACGATGCCGGCTGTCTTCTCGGCTTCGGGAACGCTCCCGCGTCTGCTCATCAGCACGGCCGTGCTCGTGGTCACGGTCGTGGTGCTGCATCGCCTGGCGTCCGGCTACATCCGTCGCAACGTCGAGGCGCCTGACCTGCGCCGACGCTGGTTGGTGCGCACGCGGAACGGCCTCGTGCTGCTCCTGCTCCTCGGGCTCGTCATGGTCTGGGGCGAGGAGCTGCGGACGATCGCCCTGTCCATCGTCGCGATCGCGGTCGCGTTCGTGGTCGCGACCAAGGAGCTGATCCTGTGCCTCATGGGCACCATCGTGAAGACGGTCACGCGCCCGTTCAACATCGGCGACCGGATCCAGATCAAGGATCTGCGGGGCGACGTGATCGACCAAAACCTGCTGACCACGACGATCCTGGAGGTCGGGCCGGGCAAGAACATCCACCAGCGCACCGGCCGCGTGGTGATCATCCCGAACGCACTGTTCCTGTCCGAGCCGGTCATCAACGAGAGCTACACACACGACTACATCCTCCACGTCTTCACGATCCCGTTCAAGCGGGAGGACGACTGGCGCGGCGCTCGGAAGGCGCTGCTCGAAGCCGCGAACCGGCACTGTGCGCCGTACCTGGACGATGTCCGGCGCTACATGGAGCAGCTCAGCCGGCAGAAGGGGCTCGACGTGCCGACGGTCGAGCCGCGGGTGACGATCCAGATCCCGACGGCGGGCGAGGTCCACCTGGTGGTGCGCGTGCCCACGAAGTCGGGTCAGCGGAGCTTCATCGAGCAGTCGATCATCGCGGACGTGTTCGCGACGAACGACTTCGCCGCGAAGGGAGCGGCCAGGGGCGGAGCCGAGTGACGGCGTGGGGCCCGGCGTGAACGGCCGAGGCCGGCGGCGTGCACGTACGCCGCCGGCCTCGCAGCCAGCCGCACGCGGCGCGACGGCGCCGGCTCTCGACGAGAGCCGGCGCCGTCGTTCACCTCACGACCCCCGCAGCGTCGGGTTGTTGCTCTTCTCGACCAGCGGCAGCGGGAAGCACCGCACGTTCCCGTACACGCCGCCCTGCCGGTACGGCGTGCCCGCCGGGGGCGTGTTCGGGATGTTGAACCGGCGCAGGTCGTTCAGGTGATGGCCCTCGAGGTACAGCTCGCGCTTGCGCTCCTCGATGATCTGGGCCCGGATCTCGTCCGGGTCGGTGCTCGAGAAGGGCGGCAGGCCCCAATGGTCCCGGAGGACGTTGATCCGGTCGACGGCCTCCTGGCCACCCTCGGCCTCCGCGATGATCAGGTGCGCCTCGCGCCAGCTCGCCACGGGCACGGGCACCTCCCGCATGGCCGCCGACCGGGTCTCGCCGTACTTCGCCACAATGTGCACGATCGTGGCGCCGTCGTGCCCCTTCGTCTCCGTGTTGATCACGCGCACGCGCGGGTCGGGCACGCCGTCCACCGTCAGGTCGAAGTACGACGGGTCCACGGTGATCCGGCCGCCGTAGAACTCGTCGCCGACGCGGTTGTAGCGCCGGGCATCGGTGCTCGAGGCCGTCGCGACCTTGGTGTACCGCGGGTCGGAGGCGAGCAGCGCCCGGGCGTCCGCCGCTGCGCCGGCCAGGTCCCCGAGGTTGAGCCGGGCGCGGGCGCGGCCGATCAGCGCCAGGTGCTCCATGTCCTCGTTGCCCGCCGCCCGGGCCGCCTCGATCGCTTCCGTGAAGCGCTCGACGGCGACCTGGAACACTTGCTGCGGCGTGACCTCCGGGCCGTTCTCCTCGATGACCGCCGAGCAGAAGCCCTCGCCCATGAGGACGTGGCTGTAGCCGGAGTACGCCGCGGCCTGGGCGATCAGGTCCATGCGGTCGGGGACCTGCTCATCCGTCCACTCCCTGAGCTTCTTCAGCGCGTTGTTGGACGTCCAGATCGCCGTCGAGAGCGGCGTGTAGATGCCCGGCGGATTGCCGGTGCAGGAGTTCGTGCCGTACGGCGAGGTCTCGGTGATGGTGCGCTGATCCAGCGGGAAGCGGGCGGCCGTGACCGACGCGTCCCGCAGCTCGTTGCCGAGCAGGCCGCTGTTCACGATGTAGGCGCCGAGCGCGCACTCGAAGTCCGCGATCGCGCCGGTCACCAGGAG
>VSDC01000214.1:0-4757 GCA_047459275.1 Gemmatimonadota bacterium | reverse complement strand
TCCGCAAGCGCCCGGGTCCGTTCATCGTCCAGGTCGCCGTGGCCACCGAGGTCACGGCGCGCGCCGTAGAGGAGGCGCTCAAGGAGATGACCGCGCTGCGGGACCAGGGCGCGACGGAGCAAGAGGTCGCCGCGGCCCGCGATTACCTGCGCGGCGTCCTCCCCCTCCAGCTCCAAACCACCGAGCAGCTCGCCTCCCGCCTGGCGGACGTCGTCATCTTCGACCTGCCGGACGACTACTTCCAGCAATACCGCCAGCGGATCGCCGAGGTCTCGCCTGAGGACGTGCACCGCGTTGCACGCCAGCACCTCCGCCTCGACCGGCTCGCCATCGTCATCGTCGGCGACGCCGAACGCATCGCTTCCAGCCTCGAGGACCTGGGGCTCGGCGCGGTCGTGATTCACCAAAATCATTGATGGACTTGAACTTACGCGCGAATTGCGCGATCTTGGTCCCGGGGGCGGTCCCGCAACCGGGACCGCGGGACCCGATCGTGTCTCGCGCCCGTTCCAACAATGGACAACAAGCCAGACGTACTGACGGCGGCCAACTTCGCGCAGCCGCCGGCGCCCGTCGACCCCGAAGGCACGGAGCCCGGGTATCTCGGCAGTCGCCTCGTCTACGACGGGCGCGTGGTTCACCTGTCCGTCGACCGGGTGCGTTTCCCGGACGGTTCCATCGGTGAGCTAGAATTGGTTCGCCACTCGGGAGCCGCCGCCGTGCTCCCGGTCCTGGATGCGCCGGACTCCTCCGACCCTCGTGTGCTCCTCATCCGCCAGTACCGATACGCCGCCGGTGGATTCCTCATCGAGGTGCCCGCCGGACGGCCGCGGCGGCCGGGCGAGGATTGGGAGGAGTGCGCGCGGCGGGAGCTCGAGGAGGAGGCCGCGGTGCGGGCGGGACGACTCGTCCACCTGGGCGCCATCTACACCACGCCCGGGTTCACCGACGAACGCATCCACCTGTTCCTGGCGCTGGAGGTGACCCCCGGCACCCAGGTGCTCGACGCGGACGAGTTCGTGGAGCCGGTCGTCCTCACGCTCTCCGATGCGCTAGATCGCGTTCGGTCCGGCGAAATCGTCGACGCCAAGACGATCTGCACGCTCCACCTCGCGGCGCAATGGTTGGACGCGCGGCGGGTCTGATCTGTCCACTTCCGATCCGTCGCTGTCCTCTGGATAGGACAGTCCGGCCGGAGGCCCGGTTCGGGGGTCGAGTGGCGATGTTGTGAAATTCCAAGCGGTTATGCCGCTCGGGGGAGTGCGGCGGCGGGCGCCGGGGATGGCACGGGACGTGCACCCTCCCGGTGCCCAACCGGACAAAATCGGCCGAAGGTTCCGCCGATGGGCCGCCGCCCTCCCGCTCCATGGGGGTACTCATGATCGAAGTCTTGCCTGGCGGTGCACAGAAGAGAGTGGTCCAGCCGGCTTCGCAGCCGTTGCGCGAGCTGGACGACAGCGAGATCGTCGCCCGTTTCCTTGCCGGCGACAAGCGCGCGTTCACGGAGCTGGTGGATCGGTACCACGTACGTTTGCTGAACTTCATCTACCGCACGATCGGGGATCGTGATCGGGCGGAGGACCTGGTGCAGGAGACGTTCATCCGGGTGTACCGGCATCTGCACCGGTTCGACCAGTCGAAGAAGTTCTCGACGTGGGCGTACACGATCGCGAGCAACCTGGCGAAGAACGAGCTGCGGAACCGCTCGCGCAATCCGCTCGTCTTGTTCCAGACCATCAAGAAGAACTGGGAGGCCGACCATCGGCCGCTGGAATGGGAAGACAACACGTACCGTCCGGATGATCTGTACCGGAAGCGGCATCTGAAGGAGCTGATCGACCAGGCGGTGTCGCAGCTTCCGGAGCATCATCGCGTCGTCTTCGTGCTGCGCGAGATGGAGGGGAAGACGTACGAGGAGATCGCGGAGATCACGGGGGTGAACCTGGGCACGGTGAAGAGCCGTCTGAACCGTGCACGGAACAACTTCGCGCAGCTGATCGCGCCGCTGCTGGATTAGTCGCGCGGCGAACGGTCGATCCTCGAGGGAGCCCCACGAGGGAGGAGCCCCGCGCCACCGAGGCGCGGGGTTTTCGTTTCGGGACCGGGACGTGGGAGGCGACTGCGCACCGGGGCGCGCGGTGTATTCCTTCGCGGCCTGGGGCGCGGCGCCTTCTTGATTTCCCGGGCAGCGAGGCGGTGCGGAGATCGTGGATCCGGCGGAGGCACGGTTGCGCTCCGGAGGCGATGGTCGAAATATTGACGGCTGGTTCATCCTGCGCATGCGTCTGGGAACTTCGCCAGCGCTCGGCCAGTAGACTATCCGCGATGTCTTCGACCGGATCGCTGCACGAGCCGTGGGAGATGGAGTGTCCATGACCTGCCAGGAGTTTCTGGCACGCCATTCGGAGTACATGGATGGCGTGCTGGATCCGCGCGAGCATGATCGTGTGGAAGCGCACCGGGCGTCCTGCCCCAAGTGTGCGCGCTACGACCGGGTGGTGCGCAGCGGGGTGCGCTTGTTGCGCGGTCTGCCCGAGGTGGAGCCGTCCCCGGATTTCTTCCCCCGGTTGCAGCATCGCCTGTATCACCTGGACGAAGAGTTGAGGGAACGGGACCGGGGGACGAGCGCGGGCGCGGTGGCGTCGCTCGCCGTTGCGGCCGCTCTCGCGCTCCTGGCCTGGAGCCCGCTCCTGCGCGCCGGCCTCGAGGTTCAGGGTGGCGGCGAGGTGGAGCAGGCGGCGACGGCGTCGCCGAAGGCTCCATCGGTCGAGGGGCCGCGCCAGCCTTTGCTCATGACGCCTCGCGCGCCCATGGGACGCCCCGCGACGGGCGTCACGGTACAACTCGCGGCGGAGGCGGGAGGCCTGCCCAGCATCGATCCGAGGCCGATCACGTGGGGCGGCCCGTGGAGTGCCGGGATGCTCTTCGACGAGCCCGGCGGAATGGCGGAGGCCTGGTGGTGGGTCGGGGCGACGGTTCCCATAGCGGCTCCGACACTGCGCCGTTCCTCTCGCCTGGTGGACGTACAGGCGCCGGGACCCTATTCTCCCCTCGTCATCGAAGCGCCGACGTTCCGGCGCACGTCGATTCCTTCGCGGGCCGGGAGCGTGCAATACGGCCGCGAGTGATCAGCGTCCATGCCCCTGTTGAGTCCCGAACGCTTGTTGCGCGCGCTCGCCGCCGGCGAGCGCGGCGGCGTCTTCTTCCTGTTCGGGGATGAGGAGTACCTCAAGGAGGAGGTCGCGGAGCGCATCGTCGAGGCGCACCTCGACCCGGCCACGAGGGACTTCAACTTCGACCTGCTCCGGGGCGACGAGCTGGACGTCGAAGCCTTCGCATCGATCGTCCAGACGCCCCCGATGATGGCCGAATGGCGCGTGGTCGTCGTTCGGGATGCACAGGGGCTCGCCTCGTCGCCCCGCGCCCGCGCGGTCGTCGAGGAGGTGCTCGAGCGACAGGTCCCCGGTCTCGTGTTGCTCCTCATTGCGCAGCTTCCCGAACGGAGCCGGGCGAAGTTCTACGAAGAGCTCAAGAAGAAGGCGCGAGCCGTCGAGTTCGTGCGGCTCAGCCCGGGCGATGTGCCGGGCTGGCTCATGGAGCGGGCGCGGGCGGATGGGATCGAGCTGGAGCCGGAGGCCGCCCAGGCGCTCGCGGCGGCCGTCGGGCCGGACATGGGAATCCTGGTCCGGGAGCTGGCCAAGCTTCGCGACTTCGTCGGGGAGCGCGTCCGGATCACCAGGGCCGATGTCGAGGCCGCGGTCGGCAGCGTACCGCGGCAGAACCGGTGGGAGTGGTTCGATCTCGTGGGCGAGGGAAGGTTCCAGGCGGCGCGTGCCTCGCTCCCCGTTCTCCTGGATGCCGGCGAGACCGGCGTCGGCCTCGTCATCGGGCTGGCGACCCAGTTCCTGCGCCTGGCCATCGCCGCCTCCGGCGGGCAGAAGGCGCTCGAGGCGGAGCTTCCTCATCACCAGCGCTGGCTTGCCGGCCGCCTCGTCGCGCAGGCTCGGCGCTGGACGCCGACCGCCCTCGATGGCGCCCTGGAGGACCTGCTACGCGCCGATCGCCTGCTCAAGTCTTCCTCGCTCGGCGACGAGCAAGTGATCGAGGAGCTGCTCCTGCGGCTCCAGACTCGATTGGAGGGGGCATGGGCCGCCTGATCGCAGCGCTCCTTGCCGTGCTCCTCCTGGCCGTGCCCGGTGCCGCCCAGGACGCCGACCTCGATCGGGTGGATTCCCTGATCGCCAGCGGCGAGTATGCGGCCGCGAGGTCCGCCGTCGAACAGTGGTGGCGTGCGGTGGAAGGCGGGAAGAGCGTGTCGTCCGAGGCGCGCGCCCGGGCGCATCTGCTTCGGGCGCGCCTCGCGCCCGACTTCCGTTCCGCCGAGCGGGATTACCTGGCCGTCGCCCTGGGGCATCCGACCACGCCGTACGCGCCCCAGGCGCTTCTCTCCCTCGGCCAGGGGTACCTGGCCTCAGGCGACATCGGTCGCGCCGTCTCGTATCTCAAGCGGCTGGTCGACGATTACCCCCGAACCAATCTTCGCCCCGTAGGCCTCCTCTGGGCTGCCCGTGCACGGCGGCTGGACGGCGACATCACGGGCGCATGCGCCGCCGCTCGAGCCGGCCTCGCGGTCGCCGAATCGGACCTGGCGGTGCTGCTCCGGATGGAAGAACGCGTGGCCTGTGCACCGGCGGACCTGGCCGAGGCCGGGCCGTCCGCCCGTGCCGATGCCGACGGCGGGAGCGATCGTCGCACGG
>VSDC01000213.1:0-4762 GCA_047459275.1 Gemmatimonadota bacterium | reverse complement strand
CACTTCGTCAGCGCCATCGCGCAACGCACCCTGGCCGGCGTCGCCGCCGAGGCGGAACGCGTCGCCAGCGCCCGCGACCGCAACGAGTCACACCCCGGACTCCACACCGCATCGGGCGCGACCCCGAAAGCGGCCGCCGTCGAACCCTACCCCGTCCCGGCCACCCGCATCCCGGACGACCACGATGACTGAGCCACTCCGCCACCGCGTCGCCATCACCGGGATCGGGCCGATCACCGCCGTCGGCATCGGCGCCCACGGACTGTGGGAAGGGCTCCGCCGCCAGCGCTCGCCCATCCGTCGCATCACCCGCTTCGACACCTCGCCCTGGCGTTCCCGGATCGGTGCCGAGATCGACGACTTCGAGCCCGAGCGCTACATGGACCCGAGGACCGCGCGTCGTCTCGACCGTTACTCGCAGTTCGCCATCGCCGCGACCCGCATGGCCCTCGAGGACGCGCGCCTCGACCCCGGCCGCCTCGATTCCGACCGCGTCGCGGTCCAGATGGGCTCCGCCCTCGGCGGCGTCGCCTACGCCGAGAACCAGGTCGTCAACTTCCTGACCCGCGGCGCCCGCTCCGTCGACCCCCGCGTCGCCCTCACCACCTTCGGCGGCGCGGCGAGCTGCTCCATCGCCATCGAGTTCGGCTTCACCGGTCCCAATGCAACCAACGCCATGTCCTGCGCCTCGGGCACCATCGCCATCGGCGAGGCCTGGCGGCTGATCCGCGATGGAATCGCCGACGTGGCCATCGCCGGCGGCGTCGAGGCTCCCCTCGCGCCCCTCTCCTTCGGCGCTTTCGCCATCATCCGCGCCATGAGCACCCGCAACGACGACCCCGAGCGCGCCTGCCGGCCCTTCGACCGCCAGCGCGACGGCTTCGTTATGGGCGAGGGCGCCTGCATCCTGGTCCTGGAGCGCCTCGACCACGCCCGCGCGCGCGGCGCCCGCATCTACGCCGAGCTCCTGGGCTACGCCACCACCAACGACGCGCACCACATGACCGCGCCCCGACCCGACAGCGCCCAGGCCCTCCGCGCCATGCGCGCGGCCCTCGAACGCGCCAACGTCCGCCCCGACCAGATCGACTTCATCAGCCCTCACGGCTCCTCCACGCCCCTCAACGACTCCACCGAGAGCGTGGCCCTCAAGGCCCTCTTCGGCGAACGCGCGCGACACATCCCCATCAGCGGCACCAAGCCCTACCACGCGCACGCGCTCGGTGCCTCCGGCGCCATCGAGGCCGCCATCGCCTGCCTCGCCTTCGAACGGGGTTGGATCCCGCCCACTCTCAACTTCGAGGAAGGCGACGACGACTGCGACCTCGACTACGTCGCCGGCAATGGCCGCGAGTTCCGACCCACCTTCTGCCTCTCCAACTCGTTCGGATTCGGCGGCGTCAACGCCTGCCTCGTCCTCGGCGCCGAGAACGCCGTCCGGTGACGGGCGTGCCGCGCCGGCGACGCCGCAACCCGATGCGACGCGTCGGCGAGCCGCCCACCGGCGAGCCATCGGCGCGAAAAAGGCCGGACCCCCACTCGGAGGGGTCCGGCCTTTGCGCATGTGTCGATAGCGCCGCTCCGCCCACCGGGCGGCAAGGCGCGGTGGCAAGAATCATGCACCATGAGGCGACCGGCCCGGGAAACATGTGACGGCCCGGGGCGGCACGCCGGCGCATGAGGACCGGCGAGTGGTTCACAAACGGAAACTCAAAGGAGGTCTCATGAACCTGCTCCTCCGGGCGGCCGCGGCCGCGGCACTCCTACTGCCGCTGGCGGTCGCGCCCGCAACGGCACAGAACTACAGGGGTGCCTGGTCGCTCTACGGCGGCGGCATCTGGTTCAGCGATCTGAACAACGACGGAGACACCCGTCTCCTTGACATCGATGAGCTCCTCTTCGAGGACGTCTTCGGCATCGACCGCGATATCATCATCGTGGACGACTTCGGTTTCGCGGACCTGACGCTCGACGCGGGCTGGATCGTCGGCACGCAGCTCGAGTACTGGTTCGGGAACGGCCGATTCGGGATCCGGGCGAACGGCGCGTACACGGAGCGCCCGTTCGACCTCGATGGCGGCGAGTTCTTCTTCGACGGGATCATCGACGACGGCATCTTCTTCTTCGACGACGCGGATGATCTGACGTTCGGAGATGTCAACGTCTGGTTGATCGACGGTGACCTGATGATCCGCATCCTGCGCCCCAAGCGGGATCGGACGTGGGCGCCGTTCGTGAGCCTGGGCGCCGGCGTCGCCATCTACAACCCCGCGGGCCACTCGCCGGTGATCATTCCGCCGGCGAACGCGGCGATCGGCGACTTCGATTTCGTCTTCGTCGACCTCGACGACGACGACATCTTCGACGACGTCCTCCTCGAGCTCGGGGACGGGAACCGCAAGACGAAGTTCGTGACGGCGTTCGGCCTGGGCACGGACATCCTGCCCGGCTGGCGCGTCGGGAGCATCGGGCTCGGGATCCGTCTCGAGGTCGCTGACCACATCGCGTGGGATTCGCCGGCCGAGCCGCTGTTCGGCGGCGACGACTTCGACCCGGTGCACAACGTGCGCTTCACCGCCGGCATCCTGACGACGTTCGGCCGGCTGTTCGAGGAAGAGGTCGTGGCCGTGGCCCCGCCGCCTGCGCCTCCTGCGCCTCCGGCGGAGGAAGCGATCACGGTCTGCGTGATCGACCCGAACACCTACGAGGTCGAGTACATCAACGCGGTCTACCTGCCGAGCAGCGGTGACACGCTGGTCACCGTGAACGGTCAGCGTACGCCGATCTCCCGGGCGTATCCGGAGACCGCGCCGCTCTACGTGTCGACCGCACGGTGGTACACGGCGGGCGAGCCGCTCACCGTCGAGGTGAACGGGATGGAGACCGAGTGGGTGACGTACGGCGGCGGCCGTGTCATCGATCCGAGCGACCTGGCCTTCCTCGGCACGGTCGACGGCACGCCGGTCTACGCGAACGTCGACGAGGTCCGTTCGATCCTCGGCGACCTCGAAGGCGCCCGTCCGCACGAGCTCGAGGACCGGCTCGAGCGGATGCGCGAGATGCGCGAGGTCTTCGACGAGCTCGAGGTGATCTACGTGCCGCTGTCGACGAACTGCGTGTTCCAGCCGCTGCGTCGCGTGGAGGAGGTCCGCAAGGTCCGCGGCTGATCCTCTCGCGACACGTGGAGCGAAAGAGCCCGGCCAATCGGCCGGGCTCTCTTGCTTCCGTCACGCTTCTCCTGTTTCCGTCACGCTTGCGCAACTTCACGGATCCGCACTAGCATTCGCACATGCGAATCACCACCGGCGATCGCGGCAACGGGGCCGCTCGGCGGCAGCCGCTGGAGGAACAGGACGGGTGACGGCGGAGCTCTCTCTGGCAGGACGACTCCTGGCGATCGCATTCGCCAGCGGGCTGAACGTCTATGCGACAGTCGCCGTCCTCGGCCTCGCCTCCCGCCTCGGCTGGGGCCCGACGCTCCCGCCAGGCCTCCGCGGCCTCGAGGACGGCGTCGTCATCGCCAGCGCCACGCTCCTCTTCCTCGTCGAGTTCATCCTCGACAAGGTGCCGCACGTCGATTCGCTCTGGGACGCGATCCACACGTTCATCCGCCCCATGGCCGCCGCGCTCCTCGCGTTCGCCGCGACCGACGGGGTGCCGATCGCGATCCGGATCGGCGTCGCCACCCTCGCCGGCGTCACCGCGCTCGCCGCTCACGGCACCAAGGCCGGCCTGCGCCTCGCCCTCAACACCGCATCCAGGCGCCTCGCCAGGCTCATCGCCAGCCTGGGCGAAGATGCGGCGGCCATCGCCATCGCCGTCACGGCCCTCGCGTTCCCCGATACGGCGCCCGCCGTGGCCGCCGCGATCCTTGCCGTCCTCCTCTTCTTCGGCCCCGGCCTCTGGCGGCCCTTCGTCTTCGGGATCCGGGCCATCGCCGCCCGCATCCGCGGCTTCTTCGGCGGCGCCCGCTGGCGCGAACTCGATGAGGTGCCTCGCTCGCTCCGCGCCCTCGTCGATCCCCCGGCCCTCGCCGCGCCCGCACCACGAGCCACCCGTGCATGCCTGTCCGCCAGCCGCCCCGTCGGCGTCTTCCGCAACGGCTGGCTCGTTCACACCGACAACGGCATGCTCTTCCTCTACCGCTCGTTCGGCCGGCCCCGCCGCCTCACCCTGCCGCCGATCCAGGACGCCCGCATCCGCCGCGGCCTCTGGGCCGACTCCGTTCAGTGCCGCAGCGACCGGTTCCAGTGCACCGTCTTCCTCCTCAAGGACGGGCCCGAACCCGACCTCGTCTTCCCGGTCCAGACAGCCGACGCACAATGAATCTGGAAGAGTTCCGCAAGTTCCGCGAACGCATGAACGAGCGCATCCTCGAGGCCGACAACCTCGAGATCCGCCGCTTCTTCGCCCTCGACTCCCGTGTCTACGAGGACGGCGCGCTTCCCGCCCGCACCAAGGAGCTCCTCGGCCTCGTCGCCTCCCTCGTCCTCCGCTGCGACGACTGCATCACCTACCACATCATCCGCTGCGTCGAAGAGGGCATCACCGACGAGGAATTCTTCGAGGCCTTCTCCGTCGGCCTCGTCGTCGGCGGCTCCATCGTCATCCCTCACCTCCGGCGCGCCGTGGCTCGCCTCGACGAGATCCGCGCCGCGGCGAGCGATGCCCCGGCAAGGAACATCTGATCCGTTCCGGGGTATGCTTCGGCCGCTGTCCGAAGCCCAACGCCCGATGGCGTTGACATCGTCTCCAGCCTCTG
>VSDC01000212.1:0-4812 GCA_047459275.1 Gemmatimonadota bacterium | reverse complement strand
GGGGTGGAATGAAGATTGCCTCCCCCGCTGCCCCGCGCCTTCGCTTTTCCGCCAACACAGGGGAGGGTCGACCATGCCACAGGATCGCGAGTCGAGGTACGTGCGTCGCGGGGCGAGCCGCGCCGGCGTCGAGCCGATCGGCCGCGGCGAATACGGCGCCGAATACGAAGGCCCCTACGCGGGCGGCTTCCATGGCTACGGGATGGGGTACCGCGGCGGCGCGCTTCGAAGTCGCGGGTCGTACCAGGCGGGCCAGCTCCGCTCGGGACTGAACCCGGTCGACGAGTTCGAGTTCGAGTGGGGCGGCGGCTACGTCGGGGGTCGGGGCTACGGCGGAACCAACTACGATTACGAGCACGGGTACCAGACCGGCTCCCGCGGCCGCTACACCCCGAGCATGCGCGGCGTCCCGCCCCGCCCGCGCCGGCCCACCAGCCCTGCGACGCGGGGCGGCTACTCCTGGTCGGAGTACGAGTACGGCGAGCCGCTCGGACCCGCCCGCTACGGATACGGACCCTACCATCACCGCCTCCGCCGTCGCCGCCGCTCGGATGAAGAGATCCGCGCCGACGTCGAAGAAGCGCTCTTCTACGACACCTGGGTCGACGCCGACCGGATCCAGGTCGAGGTGGAGGACGGCGTCGTCACCCTGCGGGGCACGCTGGCCAGCTTCGACGAGATCCGTTACGCGACCGACGACGCCTGGGACGTGGACGGCGTTCGGGGCGTGAGGACCGAGCTGGAGGTCGAGCCGTCCGCGTGGGGCGGGACGGAAGGCGAGGTGGAGCGGGAGAGCCGCGGCCGCGGCGCGGAAGCGGAGCTGGTCGAGGCCGGCGGGGGCGACAGGGGCGAGGATGCGATCGAAGAGGGCCCGGAGGAGCCGGCCAGCTCAACGCGCGAGACACGGACCACGCGCAGCCGCATGGCGGGCCGCACGGTTACCGCCCGCACCACGCCCGGGGGCAGGGCGGCGGGCGGGGGTACCAGGCGATCCGGCCGCAGGAAGGCGGCGGACGGCGGAGCGGCGTCTGCCCAGGCGGCCCAGACCGCGCCCGACGTCGCAGCAGGAGCGGGGGCGGAGAGCGTCGCGCCGGGAGCCGACGCCGCGCCCCAGGCCTGAAGGAGGATCGCCATGCACGACTATTCTCGGGATTATCCGCGGCGCGGCCGTGGGCGCTCGTACCGGCGCGGCCCGTCCTGGCACGGCCGACGCGCCAGAGGCGGCACGCCTCGCCGCTACGCCGGCTACGCGGCGGAGTACGGCTACGGGCCGGAGATGTACGCGGCGCCGTACGCCTACGAGGCGGAGCAGTACGGATACGGCGCGGAGCCATACGGGTACGGCGGGGAATACGAGGACTTCGGCGGCGGGGCCCGGTGGCCCGGCAAGCCTGCGCGGGGCTACCCGGTGCGCGGGATCCACACCTACGACCTCGACTACGGCAACCTGGCCGGCCCGACCACGGAGTACAGCGGCCGCGCGGGTTACCCGGAGTACCGGGATTGGGAGCCCGTGCCTCGCGGGACGTACACACCGCGCCTGGCCGAGATCGGCAGGGAGGCCAGGCGACGCCGTCGCCTTTACGGCGCGGTCGAGCCGACGTATTCTGGCCCGGGCCGGCGCGGGAGGAGGTGGCGGTAGGGCGCCGGCGCGCACGACGCTCGAAAACCGAGGGCGGCAAGCGATGCGGCGAAGCGAGGGAGCCTCGGCGCTCAGAGGTCGGTTCGAAGCACATCTGCTGCGCAGCCGTCTGATCGCGCCGGGACAGACCGTCGTCGTCGCCGTGTCGGGCGGCGTCGACTCGATCACGCTCCTGCACCTCCTCCGTTTCCTCGACCCCTCGTGGCGCCTGCGGCTGATCGTCGCCCACATGGACCACGCCATGCGGCCCGGGAGCGCCGCCGACGCCGATTGGGTCGCCGGGGTGTGCCGCGCCTGGGACCTGCCGTTCGAGAGGGCGCGGGCGGAGCCGCCGCCGAGCGGCCAGGCCGAAGCCCGCGAGCGGCGCTACGCCTTCCTCGAGGACGTGCGCCGTCGCACCGGCGCGGACCGCATCGCGACCGCCCATCACGCCGACGACCAGGCGGAGACCGTCCTCTTCCGCCTCGCGCGCGGCAGCGGCATCGAAGGCCTGCGCGGGATCCCGCCGCGGCGTGGCCCGATCGTGCGCCCGCTCCTGCCGTTCCGCCGTGCCGAGATCGAGGCGTACGCCCGCAGCGTCGGGCTGCGTGCACGGGAGGACCCCACCAACCTCGAGCTCGGCTACGTCCGCAACCGGCTCCGCCACGAGGTCCTGCCGCGGCTGGAGTCGATCGTCCCCGGCGCGAGCTCCGCGCTCGCCCGCCTGGCCGACGAGGCGCGGGAGACCACGCGCGTCCTGAACGCCCTCCTCGAGCCGCTCGTGGACGCCGCCGTCATCGCCCGGACCGACGACGAGATCGAGCTTGCCAGGCCTGTGCTCCTGTCGTATGATCCCCCCGTTCGCGCGCGCGTGCTACGACGTATCTTGCGCGAGCTCGGCGCGGCCCCGGGCAGAGGGGGAACCAGGGTCGCGGTCGAGTTTACTAATTTCGGAGCCAGCGGTACCGGGATCCGCATCGCGGGCGGAGCCCGCATTGAGCGGGACTTCGATCGCATCCGGATTCGGAGAACGGCGCCGGATGAGGACCAAGCGAACGAAGATCGGCCTGTCGTCGTCGCCGCGCCGGTCCCGGGGAGGGCCGAGGCGGTGATCGGCGGCAGGCGTTACGATGTTCGCTGGGACATCGGGCGCGGAGCGCCGCCAGAGAACGGCGCCGCCTTCGGTCTCCGCGACCTCGCCTTCCCCCTCGCCCTGCGAGGGTGGCACGCCGGGGATCGGATCCGTTTGGCGTACGGGACCAAGAAGCTCAAGAAGCTGTTCGGGGAAAGGAAAGTGCGGCGGGAGGAACGGCGTCGGGTTCCCGTACTCGCCGACGCGAGGGGGACGATCCTCTGGATCCCGGGGCACGCCCGGGCCGCAGTCGCGCCGCCCGACCCGGAGCAGCCGAACATCCTGATCACAGTGACGAATGCCGAACACGCCTGAAACGGCGGCCAGGACCGGCGGACGGCGGATCGAGCGGATCGTTTTCTCGGAGGAACAGATCGCGCGGCGCGTCGCCGAGATGGGACGCGAGATCGCGGCTGCGTACCCGGCCGGGGAGCCGCTCCTGGTCCTCGGGTTGCTGAAAGGATCGTTCATCTTCCTCGCAGACCTGGTCCGACAGATCACGCGGCCGCTCCACGTGGATTTCCTGGTGGCCAGCAGCTACGGCTCCGGCACGGTCAGCAGCGGCGAGGTCCGGCTGCTCTACGACCCGGAGGCGTCCCTCGAGGGGAAGCACGTGCTCCTGGTCGAGGACATCATTGACAGTGGGACGACGCTGAACCGGCTGATCCCCCTCCTGGAGGGGCGCGGGCCGAGGAGCCTCGAGCTGTGCGCCTTGCTGCACAAGCGGATCGCACGGCACCTGGTCCGGGAGCCGCGCTGGGTGGGCTTCGACGCGCCCAGCGAGTTCCTCATCGGCTACGGCCTGGATTTCAGCGAGGACTACCGGAACCTGCCTTTCATCGCGAGCCTGTAGTCGCGCGGGAAGGTCGCAGGGGGATTGCAGATATCGAGAATGCCTGATCGCGAAGGCCACGGAAACCGCGGGGCGAGCCGGTGGAGCCGGCTCTCGAAGACGCTCGCCTTCTGGCTGCTCGTCTTCCTGATCCCGGTCATGGCGATCCAGCTCATGGCGCCGCGGGATCAGGGGATGGCGGAGTTTTCCTACAGCGAGCTGATGCGGCACATCACGAACGACAACGTCGCGTCGGTCACGTTCGTGGATGCGCGTCAGCTCGAGGGAAGGCTGCGCACGCCCATCACCGTGGACAACCGCACGGTCGAGCGCTTCCGTACCCAGCTCGTCGAGGGCATGAACGAGAAGGTGGTCTCGGAGCTCGAGGCGCGGGGCGCCGAGATCCGTGCGGTGGAGCCGCGGCAGAACTGGTGGACGATGTTCATCAGCATCTTCCCGTGGCTGTTGATCATCGGCTTCTGGCTCTTCCTGATCCGCCAGATGCAGGTGGGCGGCAACAAGGCGTTCCAGTTCGGGAAGTCGAAGGCGCGGCTGCTGACGGCGGACATGCCGAAGGTGACCTTCGCCGATGTGGCCGGCGCGGACGAGGCGAAGCAGGAGCTCCAGGAGATCATCGAGTTCCTGAAGGACCCGCAGAAGTTCAGCCGTCTCGGCGGTCGGCTGCCGAAGGGCGCGCTGCTGGTCGGCCCGCCTGGGACGGGGAAGACGCTGCTGGCGAAGGCTGTCGCGGGCGAGGCCGGCCGGCCGTTCTTCTCCATGTCGGGCTCCGACTTCGTCGAGATGTTCGTGGGCGTCGGGGCCTCGCGGGTACGGGACCTGTTCGAGCAGGGCAAGGCCCACGCGCCGTGCATCATCTTCATCGACGAGATCGACGCCGTCGGGCGGCACCGTGGCGCGGGGCTGGGCGGCGGCCACGATGAGCGTGAGCAGACGCTGAACCAGCTCCTGGTCGAGATGGACGGGTTCGAGTCCAACGAGGGCGTGATCCTCCTGGCCGCGACGAACCGTCCTGACGTGCTGGACCCCGCGCTCCTGCGCCCGGGGCGCTTCGACCGGCAGATCGTGGTCGACGCGCCGGACGTGAAGGGCCGCGAGGGGATCCTCAAGGTCCACCTGCGCAAGATCCCGCTGGCGGACGACGTGGACGTCGGGACGCTGGCCCGGGGCACGCCCGGGATGAGCGGCGCGGACCTGGCCAACCTGGTC
>VSDC01000211.1:0-4823 GCA_047459275.1 Gemmatimonadota bacterium | reverse complement strand
GGCGGCCGGCCATCGTGCACGTGGGCGATGGCCGCGAGGAAACCCGGGGCGGCTCCAGCCAAACACATCACTTCATCTCCGCGGCCGGATGCGGCTGTGGCGTTTTATCGCCCGAACGCCGCCGCGGAACCGCTCGTAGAGCGCCGCGGTCACGAGGCCGAAACCGAGGGCGACGGACAACGCCACGAACGTCATGCGCCGGCTCCGCGCCCCGGGCGGCCGCTCGGCGCCGATCAGCACGCCGAGCCCTCCGCGCGGGAAGGTGACCAGGTAGATCAGCCCGCCGAGGAGCGCGCCGCCGAGGCGCGGCCCGAGACGAAGGCGTTCACGCGCGTGCGCGTACGCGATCCCCCACAGCGCGCCGTAGGCGAAGTGGTAGGCCGTTCCGAGCACCCATTTGGCCGGGCCGGAGAGTTCGTGGCCCGTCGCGAGGAAGACCAGGCGGTGCATGGTCCGTGGCGCGATATCGGCATCCTCGCCCGGCGGCAGGAAGAGGCGCTCCTCGAGCTCGCCGAGCGCCGCCTGGGGCAGCGCGGCAAGGAAGCCCGCGCCGGCTCCGCGGACCGTTGTCGAGAGGGGCATGAAAAGACTCCCGGTACCGGGTCGATCATCGATCGTGCGCCCGGTACCGGGAGTGCAGATGGCGCGCCAGAACAGGGCCGAAGCGCCTTTCTACCGCCCGGGCGGCCACGCCTCAGCCCGGGCTACGGCCGGCTCAGGTCCCGGCCCGCAGCATCTTAAAGTACTCGACGGGGTCGAATCCGGTCGGGTTGACCTCGTAGTACGTGCCACGCGAGAAGCGCCCCGTCGTGGGGAAGTACGGCGGCGGCTCCGTGGCGCCGCAGGAATCGTAGCTGTAGCGCTTCACGTACCCCGTGAGCGCGTTCTTCCCGGACTGTTGACCGACCGCGCCGCGGGTCTTCTGGATGATCCCGCCGGTGACGAAGAGACAACCGCGGCCGGACCTGGTCCCATCGCACTGGGTTTCACTGGTGGGACCCCGGTCGTAATTCTGCACGGTGAAGGTGTTCAAAGTGAGGATGAACCCATCAATGTATACGCCCTCGTCCGTGTCGTCGTAGGCGAAATACGCCTGACCCGAGCCGCGCCGCCACGGCGAGTTGATCGGCGTGTAGGCCACGATGACGCTGCCGCCTGCGACGAGTCCGAGAAGGTCATCGCACGTCCCCAGAGCTGGACTGATGGTGTACCGGATGTCATCGGCAATGATGATGTTCCCGGTCGCCGCGACGGTCACGCGGCCGCGGACGTTCCCGCTCACCGCGACGTCGCCATCGACGAAGATCACGCCTTTGAAGTCCGGGTTCAGCTCACGCGTGATCGGGAACAGATAGCTGGCGTCCGGCCGGTTGAGCTGCGGGCTGACCGGCCCGGTCCACATCAGCCAGGAGCCCAACGCGTCGTTCGGGCGGAATTGCCCGCTGTTCAGCTCATCCGCGCCACCGAGATAGCACGCCCTCGTCGAATTGGTCACCGAGGCATGCCAATCGTCACTTCCCTTGTCGCCGTGGTCGCGAGCGGCAACGAAGGTGCGCACATTGTTCTGGTTATCGATGTGCCAGTGCCCGCAGTTCCTCGAGTTCCGCAGGTTGTTCTCCGGGTCGCCGGCCACCACCCAGTCCGCGCGCTGCGACCGATAGACGCGGATGAATCCCTCCTGACGACCGTCGCCCTCCACGTCGTGGGCAATGAACTCGATGCGTGTGGTCGCCTGGCCCGACGGAGCGTTGCGGTCACCCTGGAAAAAGGTGCCGCCCGCGATCGCCTGTGCCTTCAGCTTCGCGAGATCGGCCGGCTCCGGGAGCGGGATCTTGGGTGCGTACTCCGTGTACCCCGACCGGAACGTGCCGTACTGCTTGCCTTCTATGTTCCGCGCCGTCGACACGGGGCCCAGGAAGGTCGCCTTCGTATCGCTGATCTTGATCACGTCGTTCGAGTGGAGCGGCCCCTGGATCTGGTCGCCGCCGCCGAAGACGATGTTGCCGCCCTCGCTGTCCGTGAAATAAGCGAACCGCGAGAAGCTCTCCTGGGGCATGTTTAGGCGCCGGATCACGCGGGCGCCGCCGGCGTCGCGCGCGACGCTCACGACGGCGCCGACGACACCATACTCACCCGAGATCACGCCGAGGGGGCCGACATACGTCGTCCGGCGAACGCCCGGGATCACGTTCCCGGCCTGGTCGCGGACCTCCGCGTCCGACTCGAGTACGGCGATGGTATCGCCTTCCGGGTAGAGCGTCGGATCCGCGTTGAGTCGGGCGCGGGCGAGCTCGAGCCCTTCGTCCGCAACGCGCGTGAGCAGACTCTGGCGCTCGTAATAACGGGTGACGACGGTCGAGTTCATCCCGATCGTCGCCGCGGCGGCAGCGAGTCCGGCCGCGGCCAGTGTGACGATCAGGACGAGGGCGAGGGCGAAACCCTCGCGGCGAGAATCGATTGCATACCTGAACCTGTTCATGGCACGCTCCTCAGGGCACCACCGGCGCCGTTACTGTCACGCTGACCGCTCCCGACAGGGTCGGCGTGCAATCCTGTGCGGCGATGCGGTACTCGTAGGTTGTCCCCCCTTCGACCTCCCGATCCCGGAACTCGTACTGTTGCCCGCCGGATGCAACGCTGTGGTACGGCTCCGTGCTCTCCGGGTCGCCCGCAACCCGTCTCCAGATCACGTAACGGATCACATCACTTTCGCCACCTGCTTCGTCGACAGCCGGGTCCCAGGTGAGTCGGATCTCCGGTTTTCCACCCACGATGCGCCCTTCCGCGAACACCGGTCGCCCGAAGATCGGCGCAGACCCGCACGTCTGCTCGACCTGGAGCCCCGCGTTCGGGAACCGGATCACCGTCGTGATCGCCCGACGTCCGTGGGATCCGCGCGCGGCGGCGGCGATGTTCACCCGTACGCCACGGACCTGGTCGATCAGTGAGGCCGGAAGCGTGTCGTCGGGTGCGAGGTGCGCACTTGCCGAGTGCTTGAGAGGGAGGCTCGCGGCAGGAATGGGCTCGATCGCACCGGCCGTTCCGGTCACTTCCGTCAACGCGAGGTACTCGAAGAACGGCCGGTTCCCCGACCGGTAGATACCCCGGGCAACGACCTCCGGCGGCTGGGCGTTGACCTGCCTGTAGAGGACGTAATCATCCGACTCCGCCGTAGTCGTGTCCGGCGCGAAGAAGAAAATCAGCAGCTCGGCGAAGCTCGGCTGACCGCCGCGGTACCGATACGTCGAGTCCGGATACCGGAACGACGTGCCCGGGATCGTGATCTTCGTCTTGCTGGTGAGAGCGGCGACCACCTCGTTCGGCGCATCCGGGTCGTAATAGACCGCGGACGGGTCGTTCGCCAGGTTCGAGGCGTAGTCCGCGTTCACGGCGATCACGTTTTGATCCCCGTAAACCATGAATGGCTGGCCCTGGGCCAGGTTGGTCCCCGTCGTGCGCAGGTCCCGCTCCAGCGTCGCCACGGCGTGCTGCAGATTCCGCAGCACTTCCGCCCGCGCCGTGCCCGTGCCGAACGCCCGCCGCTGCGCCGACATGAAGCTGATCGTCGTTCCGATCACGACGGCAAGGACAACGGTGGAGATCAGCAGCTCGAGTAGCGTAAAGCCGGGCCGCGGTTCGAACCGGGCCCGCCGTTCTCGACGATCTTTCCACCCGCTACCCGTTCTCGGGGGCCGGGTGCATTGCACGTCACGCATGGGACCCATCACCTCGGCGTCACGGTGGCGGTTCGAGAGACCGGTTCCTTCAGGTGCGGCGACTGTACCGTCACCGTCACGACCTTGTAGTCCAGCACGCGGCCATCGGGCCGTGTCTGACGGACCCGGCGAATCTTCGTTTCCCTCCTCGCGCCGGGCAGCATCTCCAGATTCGTCTCGATTCCCTCGTACCACGACTCGAGCGAGTCGTAGACCGGGTCCATCAGGATCAAGGTCACTCGCTCGTCGGCGAGCTGTACCGCCGTGAGGCGGTCCGCATCCGAAAACGTGGTGCGACTCAAGCGCGCCGTCGCCGCGCCCATTCCGAGAGCGATGAACGACAGGATCGTGACCGCGATCAGGAGCTCGATTATCCCGAAGCCCCCCGGCGCAACCGGCGGCGCCCCGATATTCCTCTCCACTGCATGCATCACAGGCGCTCCCATCCTTGCGGCGTATGACGCCACCACGTCAGACGCCCGGTACCACGGTCCACCTCGATCGCACGGACCCGCTCCCGACCATCCCTAGCCGGTCGAACCGTGCGGAGGTAGACGCCTCCCCACTGGCTCGCGCTCCCGTTGCGATGGAAAACGAGCTCCGGGTTACCATCGCGCTCGCGAAACGTCACGACGGACCCGCCGAAAGGCAGCTCGGGCACCGAGCCTCGGCCGAACTCCACCCCGTGCGGCAAGTGCCACTCCGAGACCGGCTCGCCCGGCTCGAAGACGCCATCGCCGTCCACGTCCTCCATCACCCGGAGCCGCCCGTGTTGCGCGTCGAACCGGACCACCACATCGTACTGGCGCAGCACCGCCTTGTTCTGAGCCGCGAGCAGGGTGAAGCCCATCTCTCGAGTGGCCGCATCCAGCCGCATTTCGGCCACGTCCACGGTCCAGAACGCAATGCTGGCCACGATCCCGATGAAGGTGAGGACCATGATGACCTCTGGGAGCGTGAACCCGTTCGGCTTCGCCTTTCGCATGAGCACCTCGCCGTGCCTCATCCTGCGTACGGCCTCGTCCGTGGGGCGGCCCCCCGGCGCCGGTCGGATTTCTCTCTGGTCGATTGAACGGATCGCGCGACGGGACGTTCGGGGAGAGTGGC
>VSDC01000210.1:0-4830 GCA_047459275.1 Gemmatimonadota bacterium | reverse complement strand
CAACCCGATCGTCGCCTTCGCCGAGCTGATCAAGGAGCACAGCGACCAGCCCGCCCGGGTTCGCACGTACGCGGACCGGATCCTGATGGCCGCGCAGGGAGGCGCCGAAACGGTAAGGCGCATCCAGCGCTTCACCCGGCACCGCACCGGCGCGATGACGTTCCAGCCGATCTCCGTCGCGTCCCTCGTCCAGGATGCGGTGGAGCTGGTCCTGCCGACCCTCGCGGACCGCGGCCACGACATTCGGATCGAGCAATCGGTCGATCAGGATCTGTGCGTGAACGGCAGCGCAGGCGAGCTGCGCCAGGCCCTGCTGAACCTCATCTCCAACGCGATCGACGCCATGCCGGCGGGCGGGACGCTGCGATTCGTCGCTCGGGGATCGGCCGATCGCGTGCTGATCTCGGTTCAGGACACCGGCACCGGAATGCCGCCCTCCATCCTGGAGCGCGCGATGGAGCCGTTCTTCACGACCAAGGGTGCGCACGGCACCGGGCTCGGCCTCGCGGAGGTGTTCGGCATCGTGAGGCGTCACGGCGGGACGTTGGAGATCGAGACCTGGCCGGGGGTGGGAACGACCGTGACCATGTCGCTTCCGCGGACGAGCACGCTCCCGGAATCGACGTCGGACCGCGGGGCCGGACGCTCTCCCGCGAGGCGGGGCTTCCGCATCCTCCTCATCGACGACAATCGCCTCGGACTCGAGGCCACCGCCGCATCCCTCCGCAGCGCGGGGCACAGCGTCGCCACGGCGCCGACGGCGAAGTCGGCGCTCGCGCACTTCAAGGCCGGCGAATACGATGTCATCCTGACCGACCTCGGGCTCCCCGACATGGAAGGGTGGGACCTGATCCAGGAGATACGGTCCCGCGACCCCAACGTCCGGATCGGCGTGATCACCGGCTGGGAGATCGGGGACGATCAGGAAGACCTGAATCGGCGCGGCGTCGAGATGGTCCTGACCAAACCCGTCGATCCGGACCAGCTCCTGTCCCTCCTGTGATTCCGCGGCCGGGAGCGTAGCCCGTCAGCTCCCGGCCACGAACGCCTGCGCCTCGCTCCTGTAGTCGGGGAGGATCTGGGCGTGGTCGCGGTACTCCGGCCGGTCCCGAGCCAATTCCTCGTCGTAGACCCCGAGAAAGCGCTCGTAGAACCGTCGCGCGGCCGACGTGTCGCCGGCGGCAGCGGCGGCGCGGGCGGCGGCGCCCAGTCCGAGCAGGTGATCGGGCGTGGCGGAGAGGATCCGGTCGGCGGCTTCGCGGGCGGCTGCGTAATTCCCGGCCGTAGTCTCCAGGACGGCCAGGTGGTAGTGACCATCCGCATCGAGCTCGCCCGCCTGCCTGTACGCAAGGATCGCCATCGGCAGGAAGAACGAGGCTTGCGCCGAGTCGTTCATCGCGAGGAGCTGCATGACACGATTGAAGAGCCGGTCGGCCTGCTCCCGCGGCGTTCCGGTGAGGGGCGGCGCGCGCCCGGGCGCATCGCCGATCGGGCCGAGAGTGCCGGCACTCGCGGGACCAGCTATCGGGGGGGACCCGGGTTCGCCGCGGTGCGCCGCCACGGCCAGAACGACCACCAGGACCCCGAGCACCGCGGCCAGGGACCCGAACAGGATCGTCGCCCGGTTCGACGTCGCGCTCGAGGACGCGGCGCGCGCCGCGGCTCCACATTGGACGCAGTACCGCGCGCCGGGCACGAGCGCGGCCTGGCAGGACTTACAGTGCGCGCCCTCCAGGGGCGCGCCACACGCCGGGCAGTAGGAGCCCGACGATTCCGTTCCGCAATCTGGACACTTCATGTGGTGAAGATTAGCCGCGCCGCGTAGATACGTCCACCCTCGCGCCACGCCCCTAGGACGCCCGCGACCGCAGCGCGATGAGATACGCCTCGAGGTCGTGTAGCTGTTGATCGGTCATCCCCTGCTCGAGGCGGGCTTCGATCCGGGCGCGCTTCGAGGCCGAGAGGCGAATCTGCGCCATGAGCCGCCGGATGCGCGCCTCGGACGGTTCCGGCGCCGGCGCGCCGGTGCCTGCCGTCTGGGCGGCGCTCCTCGCGTCCCTGCGCAGCCGCTGAACCTTAGCCATCTCCTCCCGGGACGGTCTCCGCCCGACCGCGAAGCCGCGATTCGCCAGCGCCCGGCCGATCGCGGAGGTCTCGCAGCTCTCGACGACGTGGCTGCTCGTGCGGGTTTCCGCGCCGAACCGGTCGTAAGCCCACCCGGTCGTCGGGACCGGGTCGTGCGGGTCCCGATAGACCATGGCCTTGAACACGACGAGATCATCCTGGAGCCGGACCAGCTCCGTTCGGATCGAACCGGTGGGGAAACGCTCGTAGAAGGCGCGGATCCGCTCCTTCACCTCGACGTAGTCACGGAGATCGATCGCCATAAACCCGCCCCGACGATATCGGTATAACACATGAGTTCACAACGACTTGTACCCTTGGCCGTGACCGGCGTTCTCGGGACGCGGCACCGGCCGACTCGGCTGGCCCGCCCGGGGAAGCGTCGATATCTTCAAACGCCATCGCGCCGAAGAGCGCCGGACGGCACGGACGATCGAGAGCAGGATTTCGGAAGGACCGGAGAATGTCGACGGACGAACGACGCAAGCAGTGGCGGATCGGGAAACGGTCGGACGCGACGGAGGACGAGCGGCTCCTGTCGCGCCGGCCGGCGGGGACGCGGGCGTCGGACTTCATTCATACGGATCCGTGGCGCGTGTTCCGCATCATGGGCGAGTTCGTCGAGGGGTTCGACGCGCTGGCCACGCTCGGCCCCGCGGTGAGCATCTTCGGGAGCGCGCGCATCCTTCCGGACGATCCCATGTACGCTGCGGCGGAGGAGACCGCGCGCCGGCTGGCGGAGGTGGGCTTCGCCGTGATCACGGGCGGCGGCCCGGGGATCATGGAGGCGGCGAACAAAGGGGCGAGGGAGGGGGGCGGAGAATCCGTCGGGTGCAACATCGAGCTGCCGTTCGAGCAGGGGATGAACGCCTACGTCACGAAGGCGATCAATTTCCGCTACTTCTTCGTGCGCAAGACGATGTTCGTGAAGTACGCGGAAGGGTTCATCATCTTCCCCGGCGGCTTCGGCACGATGGACGAGCTGTTCGAGGCGCTCACGCTGATCCAGACGGGGAAGGTACGACATTTCCCCGTGGTCCTATTCGGCACCGCGTACTGGAAGGGTCTACTCGACTGGATGCGCGACACGATGCTGGCCGAAGGAAAGATCTCCCAGGGGGATCTGGATTGGCTGGTCGTGACCGATTCGCCCGAGGAGACGGTCCGCGTGATCCTGGAAGCGTATCGCGAGCGGGTGGCGACGGGGGAGACGGCGGTGGGCGTAGCCGCCCGGCGTGTGCCCCCGGCCAAGGAGGCTGGCGGGGCGCCCGAGGCACCGCCGCGCCGGGACATCTAGACACGAAGGTGGATTCATGAAAGGGAGCCGGTATCTCTCTGGCCGTAAGATCGACCCTGTGCGCATCGGCCCCGGGATGCAGGTGGCCGATCTGATCGATGGTGCGTTCCTGGCCTACAACGCCGCGCGTCTCCGGGAAGGGTGCCGCCTCTTCACCGAGAAGATGCTCGAGCCCGACGTGACGGTCGGCGTCACGATCACGGGTGCGCTCACTCCGGCGGGGCTAGGAATCAGCGCGTTGATCCCGTTGGTCGAGGCGGGCTTCATCGACTGGATCATCTCGACCGGGGCGAACCTGTACCACGACACCCATTTCGGTCTGGGGATGTCGTTGCACCAGGGGACGCCGCACGTCTCGGACGTGGAGCTCCGCGAGGAGGAGGTGGTCCGCATCTACGACATCTTCTTCGACTACTCCGTGCTCCTCGACACGGACGCCTTCTTCCGCAAGATCATCCGCGGCGAGGAGTTCCAGAGGAAGATGTCGACGGCCGAGTTCCACTACCTTTGCGGGAAGTACATCGCGGAGCGGGAGCGGGCGCTCGGGCAGGGGCGGAAATCGCTCCTGGCAGCGTGCTACGAGTACGAGGTCCCCGTCTACACGTCCTCGCCCGGCGATTCCTCGATCGGGATGAACGTGGCGGCCGCGGCGCTGCAGGGGAACAAGCTGGAGATCGACGTCTCGCTGGACGTCAACGAAACCGCCTCGATCGTGCTGGACACGAAGCGCCGCGGCGGCAAGTCGGCCGTGCTGATCCTGGGCGGCGGAAGCCCGAAGAATTTCATGCTGCAGACGGAGCCGCAGATCCAGGAGGTGCTCGGGATCGAGGAGCGCGGGCACGACTATTTCCTCCAGATCACCGACGCGCGTCCGGACACGGGCGGGTTGTCGGGCGCGACGCCGGCGGAGGCGGTGAGCTGGGGCAAGGTCGACCCGGACCGGCTCCCGGACGCGGTCGTCTGTTACGTGGATTCAACGGTCGCATTGCCGTTGCTGGCGGCGTACGCGCTCACGCGCCACGAGCCGCGGGAGCCGAAGCGTCTGTTACGTCGGCGCGGGGAGATGCTGGAGCGCCTGAAGGCGGAGTACGCCCACTCCCTCCGGAACGAATCGGCCCGGGAGGCGGCGCGCCACGGCGAGACGCACGAGGTCACGTTGGAACGTGACCGCTGACGCGGGCGGCGGTCCGCGACTGACCGGGCGGCGGTTGGCCGCCGATCGGAGAGCGGGCGGCGGTCCGTCGCCCGGCAGCGCCCGGGGCTTACACACGGACGCCGCCCGGCGTCGACATCGCCCGCGGTGCCACTCGTGTTGGCGCAGGCCTCGCGGTGACAGACATCGTACGGGGCCTGGCTGGAGGGTGGAGCCTTGCGAATCGCGATCACGGGAGCGACGGGACTGATCGGCA
>VSDC01000209.1:0-4853 GCA_047459275.1 Gemmatimonadota bacterium | reverse complement strand
ACGGCGAGCCGCTGATCGACACCTGCGGCACCGGGGGCGGAGCCCTCACCACCTTCAACATCTCGACCGCCGCGGCGCTCGTGGCCGCCGGCGCCGGCGCCCGCATCGCCAAGCACGGGAACCGCTCCTTCACCTCCAGGAGCGGGAGCGCCGACGTGCTCGAGGCGCTCGGCGTCGTCATCGACCTCACCCCCGACGCCATGGCCGACGTGCTGGAGGAGGCCGGCATCGTCTTCATGTTCGCGCCGCTCCTCCACCCGGCCATGCGGCACGCGGCGCCCGTGCGGAGGGAGCTCGGCATCCCGACCATCATGAACCTCCTCGGGCCGCTCACCAACCCCGCCGGCGCCAGGCGGCAGGTCGTGGGCGTCGCCGATCCGTCGCGCCTGGACGTGGTTGCCGACGCCCTGCGCGAGCTCGGCCACGATCGCGCCCTCGTCGTGCACGGGGAGCCGGGGATGGATGAGTTGAGCCCGCTCGGCCCTTCGGAGGTCGTGGAGCTTCGGGATGGGGCGCTTCGCCGGTACCGCTTCGATCCCGCCGAGCGGCTCGGGTGGGATGGCTTCGATGCGTCGGAGCTCGCGGGCGGCGACCCGGCCGACAACGCCCGCGTCATCGAGGACGTCCTCGCCGGCCGACGCGCCGGCGCCGCTCGCGCCGCGGTCGTGCTCAACGCCGCCGCCGCGCTCTACGTGGCCGGCCGGGCCGACTCCGTCGAAGATGGCGTCGCCCTCGCCGAGCGCACCATCGATGAAGGCGCGGCGTACGACGCCCTCGAGCGCCTCAGGGACGCATCCCGTAGGGCCGCCGCACGGGCCTGAATGAATGGAGAAAGCAGTTCGACCGCGTCGCCCTCTCAGTTGGCGGACACCACGGCCTTCAGGGTCCACGGCCCGCGGATCGGCGCCTTTCCGCGCTGCACGATCATCACCAGCAGCCCCCGGCGCGTGCGGCGCCCCACCACGAACGCGTGCTTGGCTCCGGTCATCGATACCTCCGGATCACGCCGATCACGATCCCCTGGATCTGGACGTCGGACGGCGAGAAGTACATGGGCGACATCATCGGGTTCGCCGGCTGCAGCCGCACCCGGCCGTCCGGCTCCCGGTAGAACTTCTTCACCGTCGCCGAGTCCCCGTGCACCAGCGCCACGACCATCTCGCCGTTCTCCGCAGTCTGGCGCGAGTTCACGACGAGGTAGTCGCCGTCACGGATCTGCTCGTCGATCATCGAGTCCCCGTTCACGCGGAGCACGTAGTTGTATCCGCCCCGCGCGAGCATGTCCTCGGGGACCGCGATCGTCTCGCTGTCCTGCACGGCCTCGATCGGCAGCCCCGCGGCCACCGTGCCCAGCAAGGGCAGCTCCACGGCCGCCACGCGCATCTGAGCCGGGAGCAGCTCGATCGACCGGCTCTCGTTGTAGCCCTTTCGGATGTAGCCCTTGCGCTTAAGATTCTCCAGGTGCTCGTGCACCGTCGCGAGCGACGAGAACCGGAAATGGCGCGCAATCTCCTCGAAGCTCGGCGCGTAGCCGTGGTCCTCGACGTAGTCGTGCAGGTAGTCCAGGATTTCCTTCTGTCGTTTGGTCAGGGCCATCGCGATCCATCCACGGTACCGGGTTCGCGCCGTTGAACCGAACAGGAACCGAACATAACGTACCCGAAAAGATACCGAAGCGCAAGGGGATGGATATCTTGCAGCAGATCGTCCGCGCCAAACGGGCGGAGGTCGACGCGCTCCGGCCGCGGGCGCGGGCGTTGCGCGACGCCGCGGAAGCGTTCGACGCGCCGCGGCCCTTCGCCAGGGCGCTCCGCCGCGAGGGCGAGGTGGCGCTGATCGCGGAGATCAAGCGCCGCTCGCCATCGGCGGGCTGGATCCGCCCGGAGGCGTCGGTGGGCGACGTCGCACGGGCATACGAGGCGGCGGGCGCGGCGGCCCTGAGCGTGCTCACGGACGGCGAGTTCTTCGGCGGCTCGCCGGACGACCTGCGCGAGGCGCGGAGCGTCACGGCGCTGCCGGTGCTGCGCAAGGACTTCATCCTCGATCCGGTGCAGGTGTGGGAGGCGCGCGCCGCGGGCGCGGACGCTGTGTTGCTGATCGTGCGCATCCTGGACGATGCGCAGCTCGTCGACCTGCATCGTCTCGCGGTCGAGCTGGGGCTGGCCGTGCTGGTGGAGGCGCACACGGCTGAGGAGGTGGAGCGCGCGCTGGCGGCTGGCGCGGAAATCATCGGCGTCAACAATCGCGACCTGGCGACGTTTCGCACGGACCTGTCGGTCGTGCTCGGTCTGGCCGACAGGGTTCCGGCGGACCGCACGCTCGTCGCCGAGAGCGGGATCCGTACCCCTTCCGACGTGGACCGGCTGGGCGCCGCGGGCGTCCACGCGATCCTGGTCGGCGAATCGCTCATGCGGGCGCCGGATGTCGGGGCGGCCGCGGCCGCGCTCGCCGGCCGGCCCCGGGAGGCGAAAACGGCGTGAGCGTCCGGGTCAAGATCTGCGGTATCTGTCGTCCGGAGGACGCCGCCGTCGCCGTGGCGGCCGGCGCCGATTACATTGGGGTGATCCTGGCGCCCGGCTATGGGCGGAGCCGCACCGTGGAGGAAGCCGCGCGGATCTTCGAGGGGGGTGGCGGAGCCGGCCGGGTCGGCGTGTTCGTCGAGCCGTCGCCGGACGAGCTCGCCGCGACCGCGGAGCGGCTCGGGCTCGACGTCGTGCAGCTCCACGGGAGCGAGACGCCCGAGAGCATCGCCGGTCTCCGGCGCCGAGGCGGTTTCCAGGTCTGGAAGGTCGTGCGTCCCCGTACGGCGGCCGATCTCCTCGAGGCGGTCACCCTTTACGCCCCCGTGTGCGACGGGATCCTCCTCGACGGACCCGGCCGCGCCTCCGGCGCCGGCGCCGGCTGGGCCGGCTCGCGCTTCCCCTGGGACGCCGTCGCGCCGGTCCGGAGCCGCGTTCCGCGCGGTCTCGCCCTGATCGTCGCCGGCGGCCTCGACCCGGACAACGTGGCCGCCGCCATCGCGTGCCTTGCCCCAGACGTCGTCGATGTCAGCTCCGGCGTCGAAGCCGCACGCGGGATCAAGGACCCCGATCGCGTCCGCGCCTTCGTCGCCGCGGCCCGCTCCGCGCCCGCCGACGGCGCGTCGGCGCTTCCTTCGGACCTTCGGAGGACTCATTAAAATGGCAGAGCAGTACGCGGCCGGATCCGCCGCCCTCGAGACCGGACGCTTCGGCCGGTTCGGCGGCCGTTACGTTCCGGAGACCCTGATCGCCGCCCTGGACGAGCTCGCCGCCGCATACGATGAAGCCCGGCGCGACGAGGCGTTCTTCGCGGAGCTCGACGCGCTCCTGCGGAATTACGTAGGCCGTCCCACGCCCCTGTACCGCGCCGACCGCCTCGGCGCCGCCGTCGGCGGCATCACGATCTACTTGAAGCGAGAAGACCTAAATCACACGGGCGCACACAAGATCAACAACGCGCTCGCGCAGATTCTCCTCGCCCGCCGCATGGGCAAGCGACGGATCATCGCCGAGACGGGCGCCGGCCAGCACGGCGTCGCGACGGCGACGGTCTGCGCCCTGTTCGGGCTCCAGTGCGTCGTCTACATGGGCGCCGAGGACGCGCGACGTCAGGCGCTCAACGTGTTCCGGATGAAGCTGCTGGGCGCGGAGGTGCGGGTCGTCGAGTCCGGGACCAGGACGCTGAAGGATGCCACGAACGAGGCGATCCGCGACTGGGTCACGAACGTCCGGGACACGCACTACATCATCGGCTCCGTCGTGGGGCCGGATCCTTATCCGAGGATGGTTCGGGATTTCCAATCGGTGATCGGCCGGGAGGCGCGTGCGCAGATCCTCGAGGCGGAGGGCCGTCTCCCCGCAGCCGTTGTGGCGTGCGTGGGCGGCGGCTCGAACGCGATGGGGATCTTCCACCCGTTCGTTCCCGACGAGGAGGTCGAGCTGGTGGGGGTCGAGGCGGCCGGCGCCGGGCTGGACAGCGGGCGCCACGCGGCAACCCTCGCCGCCGGGCGGCCGGGCGTGCTGCACGGGTCGTTGAGCTTCCTGCTCCAGGACGAGGCCGGCCAGGTCGCCGAGGCGCACTCGGTCTCCGCCGGGCTGGACTACCCGGGCGTCGGACCCGAGCACGCGTACCTCCGTGAGACCGGCCGCGCCGAGTACGCCTCCGCCACGGATGAGGAGGCGCTCGAGGCCTTTCGCGTGCTCGCGCGCACCGAAGGGATCATCCCGGCCCTCGAGAGCGCCCACGCCGTGGCGTACGTCCTCCGCGAGGGGCGCCGCTGGGTTGGCGCCGGGCCGGTGGTGCTCTGCCTGAGCGGCCGGGGCGACAAGGACGTTGCACAGGTCGCGAAGATCCTCGAGCCCGACGCCCGCGTGGACGGATCTTGATCGTGGACGGATGAGCGGATCACTCGATACGGGAACGCTCTCGACCCGACCGGTCGATGGAGTCGGGGAGTCGCTGCACGCCTTCGTGCGCGACCTCCTCGGCCTCTTCGGGAAGACCGTCCGGGCCTACCAGATGTACAGCGTCAACAATCCGGTGTACGAGCGTTTCGTGGGACGCCTGCGCGCGGGCTTCGAAGCACTCTGGCAGCACCTGCCGTCCCTCCACCTCGTCGTCGAAGAAGCGGGGTTCCGGTGGGAGGGAGAGCTCATCGCCGTCGGCGAGGGCCGTGACAGCGTCCCGTTCCAGTTCTACAAGGACGGCGTTCGCTACATCACGTTCCTCCCCGGCTTCGAGGCGGAGATGGAGCGCCTCCTGGATGTCATCGTCCGTGCACGCCGGCTCCAGACCGAGGAGGACGACCTGGTCACGCTCCTCTGGGAGCAGGA
>VSDC01000208.1:0-4860 GCA_047459275.1 Gemmatimonadota bacterium | reverse complement strand
TCTTCAGCTCCTCCGCCCGGATCCGTGTGGCCTCCGACTCCCTTCCGCTCACGAGTGCGACGGGCAGACCGGCCGCCCGCAGCATCCCGATCCCGATCCCGTCGGTGATGTCGAACTTCTTCAGCTCGACCGCCTCACCGCTTTGCGTCCTGCCGATATAGACGCCGTTGTCGGTGAGGACGCCGTCGACGTCGAGGGCGACGAGGCGGACACGGCGGGCGAGCTCGGGCGGGATCCGCCTAGGCACCGCGCGCCTCCCGCGGCCCAGCGCCTACGGGATCGCCGACGACGGCCTCGCGAATCGCGAGCACGGTCTCGAGGAGAGGCCGCAGACGATCCAGCCGGAGCATGTTGGTCCCGTCCGACGGCGCGCGGGCCGGGTCCGGGTGAACCTCGAGGAACAACCCGTCGGCGCCGGCCGCCACGGCGGCGCGAACGAGCGGAGGGACGAACTCGGGGTCACCTCCGCTCGACCCGTCGGCGCGCCCCGGCCGCTGCACCGAATGCGTTCCATCGAAGATCGCCGGCGCGCCGGTGGCCTCACGCATACGGGCGAAGGAGCGCATGTCGACCACCAGGTCGCCGTAGCCATGGAAGGTACCGCGCTCCGTCACGGTCACCGCGTTGGCGCCGGCCGCCCGCGCCTTCCCCACCGCACCGGCCATCTCCTCGGGCGCCATCCACTGCCCTTTCTTGATGTTGACCGGCCGCCCCGTGGCCGCGACCGCCGTCACCAGATCCGTCTGCCGGCACAGGAAGGCAGGGATCTGGAGCGCGTCGCACACCTCCGCGGCGGGCTGCGCCTGCCAGGGCTCATGGACGTCCGTGAGCACGGGGAGCCCCGTCGCCTCTCGGACACGGGCGAGGCGTCGGAGCCCCTCCTCGAGGCCGGGGCCGCGAGGCGAGTCGATCCGGCTCCGGTTCGCCTTGTCGAACGACGCCT
Organism: Gemmatimonadota bacterium; assembly: GCA_047459275.1. GTDB lineage: Bacteria > Gemmatimonadota > Gemmatimonadetes > Longimicrobiales > RSA9 > CALBZE01. The sequence continues at coordinate 3,917 of VSDC01000208.1, read as the reverse complement.
TGAAGACGACCGGCAGCCGGAGATCCTCGGAGATGCGAGCCAGCTCCTCCGCAACCGTGAGGTTCAGCCGGTCGTCCTCGACCAGGCACGGCCCGGCGATCAGGAAGAACGGCCCGCCCGTTCGGAACAGCCGCTCCACCCCGGCCGGGGCCTCCCGCGACGACATCAGCGGGCGACCGGCGCGGGTTTGGCCACCCGCGCCGGCTCCTCGACCGGAACCAGCCCCCTGCGCTCCATCGCCGCCCGAATGAAGGACGCGAACAACGGATGAGGCCGCATGGGCCGGGACTTCAGCTCCGGATGGAACTGGCACCCGATGAACCACGGGTGGTCCGGGATCTCGATCATCTCGACCAGATTCCCATCCGGAGACAGGCCGCTGAAGCGCATCCCGTGCTCCGCCATCAGGTCACGGTACGCGTTGTTGACCTCGTAGCGATGCCGATGGCGCTCGCTGATCTCGAGCACACCGTAGATCTCGTGCGCGCGCGAGCCCGGGCGCAGTCGCGCCGGATAGGCGCCCAGCCGCATGGTCCCGCCCATGTCCGTGACCTGTCGCTGCGAGTCCATGAGGCAGATGACCGGCTCCGGCGTGTCGCTCACGAACTCGACCGAATGCGCATCGCGCAATCCGCACACGTTGCGCGCGAACTCGATCACGGCGCACTGCAGCCCAAGGCAGATGCCGAAGAACGGGATCCTCTGCTCCCGGGCCTCCCGAATCGCATTCAGCATCCCCTCGACGCCCCGCCCCCCGAACCCGCCGGGGATCAGCAGCCCATCGTAATCCGTGAGCCGGCGCCTTTCCTCCCCGTTCTCGAACGCCTCGCTCGACAGCCAGTCGATCTCCACCCCGACATCGTTCGCGATGCCGCCGTGGATCAGCGCCTCCTGCACCGACTTGTACGAATCCACCAGCGCCGTGTACTTCCCCACGACGGCGATCCGGACGGTCCCGTTCTTCGGCGACTTGATCTTCTGGACCATCTCCCGCCACCGAACCAGATTCGGTTCCGAGCTCGGGAGCCCCAGCTTGTCCACGATGAACTGGTCCAGCTTCTGTTCGTGGAAGACCAGCGGGACCTCGTAGATCGTCTCGACGTCCCGGGCCTCGATCACCGCCTGGACCTCGACGTTCGTGAACAGCGCGATCTTCCGCTTCAGATCCGCGTCCAGCGGCCGTTCCGAGCGACAGATCAGGACGTCCGGCTGGATCCCGATCTCCATCAGCTCGCGCACCGAGTGCTGCGTCGGCTTCGTCTTCAGCTCTCCCGCCGCCGCGATGTACGGGATCAACGTGACGTGAACGAACAGCGTGTGCTCACGTCCCACATCGCGCCGGAACTGACGGATCGCCTCCAGGAACGGCAGCGATTCGATGTCGCCGACGGTCCCTCCGATCTCGGTGATCACCACGTCGTGGTTCGCGGACAGCCGGCGGATCGCCGCCTTGATCTCGTCCGTGATGTGGGGGATCACCTGGACCGTTGCGCCGAGGTAATCGCCACGGCGCTCCTTCGTGATCACGTCCCGGTAGATCCTCCCGGTCGTGATGTTGTTCGCCTGAGAGAGCGACTCGTCGATGAAGCGCTCGTAGTGACCGAGGTCGAGGTCCGTCTCCGCACCATCGTCGGTCACGAACACCTCGCCGTGCTGGAACGGGGAAAGCGTCCCCGGGTCGACGTTGATGTACGGATCGAACTTCTGGATCGTGACCCTGAGCCCTCGCTCTACCAGCAGCCGGCCAAGCGAAGCGGCGGCGATCCCTTTGCCGAGTGAAGAGACGACGCCGCCGGTCACGAAGATGTACTTGGTCGGTAGACGGATCTCGTCGGTCATTCGGTGCCTACTTTGCCAGTGTTGTTCATTGTGCCGGAGCCAGTAGCCGTGCTTCCGCCCGGCGCGCGTCCTCGATCGTATCCACTCCCCCTCCGCCCGCCTCCACCACGGCCACGCCGATCTCGATCCCGGCGGCCAGGGCCCGAAGCTGTTCCAGCCTTTCGATCTCCTCGAGCTCGGCCGGAGGGAGCGAAACCAGCCGCGCGAGTGCGGCCGGCGAGTATGCATACACCCCGAGGTGGCGAAGGTAACGACCCGATGCCAGCTCCGCCGGCGTCGGCTCCCGGTCCCGACAGAACGGGATCGGCGCACGGGAGAAGTAGAGCGCCCCGCCGTCGTCTCTACGCACGACCTTGACGACTGCGGGATCGCGCAACGCCTCGAGCGTTCGGATCGGCGTGGCCACCGTCCCGATCGGCCATCCTTCGATCACGAGCCGCGCGGCCTCGGCGACCGGCTCTTCCTCGATGAATGGCTCGTCTCCCTGAACGTTGACGATGACGTCGTATCCCGCATACGCGGGCCTCGCCGCCACCTCCGCCACCCGATCGGTCCCGGACGCATGTGACGCCGCGGTCATCTCGACCGCGGCGCCCATCGCACGGCATACCGCCGCGACCTCCTCGCTGTCCGTGGCGACGACGACGCCGGCGAACAGCTTCATCCCCGCAACCCGCCTCCATACCCACTCGATCAGAGGACGCCCTGCCAGCGGGTACAGCGGCTTGCGGGGTAATCGCGTCGACCCGAGCCGCGCCGGGATCACGCCCAGGATTCGTGGCGTGGACATGAATTGTTCGTCGGGAGAGCCGCGCTCTTATGCAAAATTCACGCCCATTCGGACGGGTCTAGTATAACCGGCGAGGTCCGCGTCCGACAACCCCTTGACAACGCTCGCACCGACGCTCCCGGCTATGGGCGACGCCACGGACGCTCGTTGTCGAAGGGCCACGCCAGCCCCAGATCGAGCTCGATGTCGTCCAGCGGGGCCGCAGGGTTGGTCGTGACACGGACGAACGGAACGAAGAACTCGAGGCGGATCCCGATGTTCTGCTCCAGGTCGCGGCTGGAGCCTTCGGTCCACCCCATCCCGAATGCGTGAAAGAACTTGAGGTCGGGCGGCCCAACGATCGGAACGGCAAAAAGTTCCGGCAATGGGATGATGTACTGCGTCTCGACGAAGACCAGACGGTCGCCCAGGAACCGGCCCGTCCCGAAAGTGGGGAGCGTGGCCGAACCACCTACGAAGCTCCAGCGCTGACGCGGCAGCGTTTCAGTACCCGGCAACGGCCCCTGGAAACGCCATTCCACCCGAAGCAGGTTGTTGGCGAGCGCGTCCATGGCCCAGGCGCCGGAGACGACGAATCGGCCGAACGCGAAATCCCCGCCCAGAACCGTTTCGGCGAACTCCAGATCGATCCCCGCGTCCGCGGCGGAGAATCGTCCGATCCAGGCGCCGTTGACGCCGATGATGAGACTGGCGATCCGTCCGTCGTCGATGGGCGGGTTGGAGCGGATATCGCCATCCAGGAGCACCCAGGGGCTCCCTGCCCCGAGCGACCGGGCGCGTTCGACCTGGGCGCGGAGATACGCGCCACCCGCGAGGCCGCCGCGCCCGGACTCGTGACCGAGCTCCGCATAAGCGACACGCGCCTGGTAGTAGTTGCGCTGATCGTTCCCTTTGACGACGAAGGAGAGGCTGTTCCTGAGGTCGCCGCGGATCCAGGAGTCCTGTGTCGCGGTGAAGTCTTCGCCGCCCAGCGCGAACCGCGTGCGCCCACGCCGAGCCTCGAATTCGAGCCCTCCCTTGAGCGCCCCGCGGCCGGAGGCGTACCCGATCCACCCGTTGAGTCGGGGTTCCACCCTCCCGACCGGAGGAAGCAGGAGCCGGGCTCCCCACCGCAACCCGAGGGCGTCTACGCGATCGTAGGTCGGAGGCTCGAACCCGAATGTGCCCCCGAGATCCACGAGTGGCGCGCTGGCCTCGCCCCGGATGTGAACGGCGTCCCCACTGATCAGGACGGAGTACGGCGCGAGTGGCCGGTCGACCACCTGCCCCTCGATCCGGGCCAGCGCCG
>VSDC01000207.1:0-4864 GCA_047459275.1 Gemmatimonadota bacterium | reverse complement strand
CTGCGCGGCATCTCGGTCGACGCGCCGCGGATGCCGCCCCTCGGCCGGACCGTCACGACGACCACGGTGCGGCAGGTGCCGCCCCTGGCCGAGCCGGACGTGTTCCGCGCCGTCGTCCTGCTCCCCGCGATCACCCAGCCGAACGATCTGAAGGGCCGGATCCACCTCGCGGGCGGCGCGAGCGACGAGACGGGGGTGCAGCTCGACGGCCACCCCCTCCAGGACCCCTTCCACCTCCTCGGCCTCGTCGGCGCCTTCAACGTGGCGGCGCTGGAGCGGGCGGACGTGCGGATCCACCACCTTCCGTCGTCCCTCGACGGCCGTCTCAGCGGCGTCATCGACCTCACGAGCCGGCGCCCGGCGTCGGAGCGCGAGGTCGAGGGCGTGGTGAGCGTGCTCACGTCGGGCGCGACGGTGAACGAGCCGGCCGGCCCCCTCGGAATCGACGTGCTGGCGAGCGGACGGATCACGTACCTGGACCGCGTCGCGCCGCTCGTGGCGCCGGACGTGCCGCGGCTCGGCTTCTACGAGGCGCTGCTCCGCCTGGGCCGGTCGTGGGGCGACGCGCGGGTCGAGGCCATCGTCTTCCGGACCGCCGACCGGTTCGTCGACGCGGAGCTGGACTCGCTCTCGGGCTACGAGCCGTTGCGGTGGGGCGAATCGCTCGCCGGGCTGCGGGTGGACTGGCGAGCCGGCGCTTGGTCGCTTGCGGCGCGGGGCTCGTTCAACCGTGCTTTCGCCCACCTGGACGAGCGGGCGGTCGAGGTTCCGGGCGGCGGCGACGGAGAGCCGGGTGAGTCGCTGACGTACGCCGGAAACGTCGTGGACAGCCGGCGGGACTGGGCCTCGGCCGCCGTCACCCTCGCCTATGCGGCCCCCCGCTGGCGCCTCGAAGGCGGAATCGGCGCGGATCGTCGGCGCAATCGCCAGTGGTGGGTGGCCAGGAGCCTCGTCGACGAGATCTTCTCACCCAACATGCCGGGAACGTACGACGGTGACGAGGAGTGGAGCGCGCTTTCGGTGTTCGGCGCCGCGTCGCTGCAGCCGTTCGACGGGTGGAGCGCGACCGTCGGCGCGAGGCTCTGGCGCGCCGACGACGTGTACGTGGCGCCGCGCGTCGTGGTCGGCTTCCGCCCCGGCGAAGGATGGTCCCTCGAGGCGTCTTACGACCGTCGTCATCAGTGGGACGCTCAGCTCGAGGAGCCCGTCGAGGGGAGCATCTCGCCGCCGCTGTTCCTGCTGGATGAGCCCCGCACGGCCGACGTCCTGGCCGCGTCCATCGAGGTCGAAGGAATCGATCTCCCGGGGGCGGCAAGGGCGGACCTCGAGGTCCAGCCCTTCTGGAAGGAGTACCGCGAACGCACGTTCCTGCCGACCCGCCCGCCGGGCGTGGCCCACGACACGGCGTGGTCCGGCTTCCCCGGGTTCGACAGGATCCGGGGGCGCAGCGTCGGCGTGGCGGTCGGGGGAAAGATCGGGGTGGCCGGCGAGGCGGTGGTGCAGGCGAGCTATACGTACCAGCGCGTGCGGGAGTGGCTCGACGGCCGCGCCTACCCCACGTCGTGGGACGCCCCGCACACCCTCGCCCTCTTCGGCAGCGTCCCGATCCGCAAGGGGTGGACGCTCAACGTCGCCTATCAGGGGCACAGCGGCAGAGCAACCACGCCGGTCCTCGCGCGACTCTACGCGCCGCCGCCGGACGCCATCGGATCGCAGCTCGGCCCTCGCTACCTCCGCGGCGAACGCAACAGCATCCGAGTCCCGCCATACCACCGGCTGGATCTCGGGCTCAGGCGCACCGGCACCCTCTGGGGCGCCCAGGCCACGCTGGCGATCCAGGTGCTGAACGTGCTCGCCCGGGACAACGCGATCGACTACGACTGGCAGCAGTACTACGGCTGGCTGGACACAGCGGGGATCCACCGCCCCGGCAGGAACGGACTGCCCATCGTCCCCACGATCGGACTGGAGCTGAGATGGTGATCGCCACGAGGTCTCTCGCCCGGCTCGGACTCGGGCTCGCGCTCGCGGTGCTCCCCGGCGCCTGCTCATGGGACGAACCGCTTGTCCCGGCGAGCGAGGAGCCGTTCCTGTACCTGGTGCTCAACCAACGGTCGTCTTCCTACTACGGCTCTCTGGAGCCCCAACAGCTCGCGCTCCTGCTCACCGTCGCCTCGCCCCTGGAGCCGATGCCGTACCGGTCGGCCCAGCGGTTCGAGATGCGGCGGACATCCGATGGCCGGCGCTTCGACTGGAGAGCCCTGCCGGTCGGTTCGATCGACCCCGGTACGGCGCAATCCGTAGGGCTGCACATGGGCAACTACCACCTTCCGGACGCGTCCACGGAAGCAGGGCTCGGCGCGGCCGACCTCCGCCCGGGCGAGAGCTACGAGCTGGAGATCGAGACCGAGGGCGTCGTCGTTCGCGGGAAGGTCACGATCCCGGCCGCGTTCACCGCGAAGGTCGAGGTGCGCGACGGCCGGCGGATCGCCACCTGGCCCAGCGTCCCGGGCGCCGGCGGCTATCTCGTCGGAGCCTATCCTTACAGTCGGGAACCGCAGCGCGACACGTTCTACGTCGTGCCGGCCGACTCGCCGCCCGGCCCCATGACCATCACCGCCGTCGATCCGAACCTGTATCGGTACCTGACCGACGAAAATCTGGGACGGTCGGGGATCGACGCGGGGTACGGCGTCTTCGGAGCGATCTCCGTCGCGTGGGTCGACCTCCCGCCCGCGCCCTCGCGCTGATCCCGCCGCGCCGAGGATTGGTATCGAGGGCCCGCTCGTTTTATCTTCTCCTCCGGACCGACTCCCCTACCGACCCGAACCATCGACCCGCACACGGAGGAGAGACCGTGAGCATGCACTCGTACGACGCCTCGAGGCCCCGGCGCGCGCGGCCGTCGCGCACAGCGGCCGGGACCGTGACCTTTCTGGCGGCCACGCTGACCGCAGGCCTCGCGGCCGGGTGCGGCGCCGGCGAGCCCGTCCCCCCGGCCGACCTGGTCCTGACGAACGGGAAGATCGTCACGGTCGACGAGGCCCGCCCCCGGGCCGAGGCCGTGGCGATCACGGGCGACAGGATCGTCGCCGTCGGGAGCGCGCGCGAGATCCGGCGCTACATCGGCCCCAACACCGAGGTGATCGACCTCGAGGGGCGGCTCGCGGTCCCGGGCTTCATCGAAGGGCACGGCCACTTCATGAGCCTCGGCCGGGCGCGCATGATCCTCGACCTGACAACGGCCCGGAGCTGGGACGACATCGTCGCCATGGTCGCCGAGGCGGTGAAGCAGGCGCAGCCGGGCGAGTGGATCCAGGGCCGCGGCTGGCACCAGGAGAAGTGGGAGACGACGCCGACGCCCAACGTCGACGGCGTGCCGCTGCACCACTCGCTGAGCGCGGTGTCGCCCAACAACCCGGTCTACCTCACCCACGCGAGCGGACACGCCTCTTTCGTGAACGCGCGGGCCATGGAGCTGGCCGGGATCGACCGGAACACCCGCGACCCGGCGGGCGGCACCATCGTGCGCGACGCGAACGGCAACCCGACCGGGCTGCTCCGCGAGCGGGCGCAGGGCCTGGTGACGGCCGCGATCGAACGCGACGAGGCGCGCCGCTCGCCCGAGGAGGTCGCCGCCACCATGCGTCGCATGGTCGAGCTCGCGGGCGAGGAGCTGCTGCGGAAGGGGGTGACGAGCTTCCACGACGCCGGCTCCAGCTTCGCCACGATCGACTTCTTCCGTCGCCTGGCCGAGGAGGGCGCGCTCCCGGTCCGCCTCTACGTCATGGTGCGCGGCGAGTCGAACGACGAGATGGCCGAGAAGCTGCCGCAGTACCGCATCATCGGCGCCGGGAACAACTTCCTCACGGTCCGCTCGATCAAGCGTCAGATCGACGGCGCGCTCGGCGCCCACGGCGCGTGGCTCCTCGAGCCGTACTCGGACCTCCCCTCCACCAGCGGGCTCGTCCTCGAGCCGCCGGAGGACATCCGCCGCACCGCCGAGATCGCGATCCTGCACGGGTTCCAGGTCAACACCCACGCGATCGGTGACCGCGCGAACCGCGAGGTCCTGGACATCTACGCCTCCGTCTTCGCCGAGCACCCCGAGGCGACGGACCTGCGCTGGCGCATCGAGCACGCCCAGCACGTCGATCCGGCGGACGTCCCGCGCTTCGCCGAACTCGGGCTGATCGCGTCGATGCAGGCCGTGCACGGCACCTCGGACTGGCCGTGGGTCCCGACCCGACTCGGCCGCGAGCGCGCCGAGCGGACGTCCTACCTCTGGCGCTCGTTCCTCGACGCCGGCGTCGTCGTCACCAACGGGACCGACACACCGGTCGAGGACGTCGATCCGCTGGCGAGCTTCTACGCCGCCGTCGCCCGCAAGACCCGCGAGGGCGAAATCTTCACGCCGGAGCAGCGGCTGACCCGCGAGGAGGCGCTGCGCAGCTACACGCTGGCCAACGCGTACGCGGCGTTCGAGGAGGACATCAAAGGCTCGATCACGCCGGGGAAGCTCGCGGACATCGTCGTGCTTTCGAAGGACATCATGACGGTGCCGGAGGACGAGATCCTCGAGACCCGCGTGGTGATGACGATCCTGGGCGGCGAGGTGCGGTATCGGGCGGAGGGAGAGGTCGCGGCGCGGTAGGGGGCGGGCAAGGGGAAGGATTGAGGGCGAGTTGAGGGTCGGGCGAATCCGGTATGACACGAATTCCGCGGAACCCGTGTGCCCGATCGTGACGAGGAGGGTGGAGCGGGGTGGCGGAGCGCCACGCAAGGCCCGGCCAGGTGTGGGCACTGCACCACTGTTCGGGTGTGCAAGGCGTCCTTCACGGCGTGCCTGAGTCTCTCGGTCAAG
>VSDC01000206.1:0-4878 GCA_047459275.1 Gemmatimonadota bacterium | reverse complement strand
ACCGTGCCCTCATCGATCCGCCGGACCTGATCCTCCTCGACGTCATGATGCCCCACATGGACGGGCTCGAGGTGGCGCGAAGGCTCCGGTCGGCCGCGCCCACGCGGGCGGTCCCGATCATCGCCATCACGGCCATGCATGGCGCCCGCGAGCTGGCGCTCGCCGCCGGCGTCGACCACGTCATGGACAAACCCATCGACATCCACTCCCTCCTCGAGCTGGTTCGCGACCGACTCGCGTCGGAGGCTTCCCGATGAACGAATCCGGCTACTTCTCGTCGATGGTCGAGCCGAACGCCGCGCCCGAAGCGCAGGCGACTCTCCCGTGGCCCCCGCCGCCGGGCGCCTCCGTCATCGGTTCGTTCGTGCGGACCTGGACCGAGAGCCTGTTCCGGCCCGGCGAGTTCTTCAGCAAGATCCCCGAGACGGGCGATACCGGCGCGGCCGTACTCTACTACGGCATCGTCGGGATGATCGCGGCGGTTTTCGGCCTCTTCTGGAACCTGGTCATTGCGGCCGCTGCCGCCAGCAACCCCGTCGTCGGGCAGGTGGCCGAAGCCCTCGATCTTCCGACCGGGGCCCTCGAGCCGATCGTCGTCTTCCTGTTCACGCCCGTGATCCTGGCGCTGCTGCTCGCGGTGGTCTTCGCCGTCATCCACGTCGGCCTCTTGATCTTCGGCGGCGCCCGCCGGGGCGCCGGCACGACCCTGCGCGTCCTCTGCTATGCGTACGGCCCCACCGTCTTCGCGGCGATTCCCTACATCGGCCCTCTAGTCGGCTACATCTGGATGGTGGTCCTGGCCATTGTCGGGCTCACCAGCGCGCACCGCACCGACGGATGGCGCGCCGCGCTGGCCGTGCTCCTGCCGCTCATCGGCCTCTTTGCTATCGTCATCTTCCTCGCGATGATCCTGGCCATCGCCGCGGTCGGGATGAGCTCATGATCACGCACGATCATCGAATCGATTGATGCGACCGCGCCGCGCTCGAGAGCGCGGCGCGTTTTTCTTGCGTCTGGTCGGCGGGGGGTCCGCCCGAACGTGCGCGCCTGGTCGCGCGCCTTGCAGGCGGCCGACATGGAACTGTGCCGATGCCGACCGCGTTCACGGCTGCGCCTCATCACGACGTGCTGGTGCTGATCGTCCAGACCGCCGTGCTGCTGTTCGTGGCACGCGCCCTGGGCGAGGTCGCGCAACGCCTCGGCCAGCCGGCGGTAGTGGGGGAGATCCTGTCCGGGATCCTCCTGGGGCCCTCGCTCGTGAGCTCTCTCGCGCCAGGGATCGGCGCGTGGATCCTCCCGCAAACCGAGGTGCAGGGATACCTCCTCGAGGTGATCGCGCTCCTCGGGGTGCTGTTCCTTCTCCTCGTCACCGGGCTCGAGACGGACCTCTCCCTGATCCGCCGGAGGGCGGGGGCCGCGGTCGGAGCGTCGCTCGGCGGGATCGTCGTCCCCTTCGGGACCGGCTTCCTGCTGGGGTGGTACCTCCCCGCCACGCTCCTCGCCGACCCGGACCAGCGGCTGGTTTTCGCGCTCTTCGTGGCGACCGCGATGTCGATCTCGGCGATCGCCGTGATCGGCAAGGTCCTCCTGGACATGGACCTCATGCGCCGCGACGTGGGTCAGACCATCATCGCCGCGGGGATGACCGACGACGCGATCGGCTGGATCCTCCTCTCCGTGGTCGTCGGACTCGCGGGAGGCGGGACCGTGACCGTGGGGAGCGTCGCCGGCGCCGTGGGGAAAGTCGTCGCCTTCATCCTGCTGAGTCTGACGCTCGGCAGGTGGATCGTGAAACGCGCCCTGGACTACGTGCAGGACGAGACGGTCAGCCGCGACGGCCTCCTCACCCTGGTGGTCGTGCTGACGTTCGCGTGGGGAGCGATCACGCAGGCGCTCGACCTCGAGGCCGTGCTCGGCGCCTTCTTCATGGGGATCCTGTTCGGCCAGATGAGGAGGCTGCCCAACGAGGTCGCGTACCGCCTGGAGAGCATGACCCACGGAATCTTCGCGCCGATCTTCTTCGCCGTCGCGGGGCTCAAGGTGGACTTCCGGAGTCTGCTCACGCCCGAATTGATCTCGATCACCGGCATCGTGATCGCCGTCGCCTGCATCGGCAAAGGCGTGGGCGTCTACGCCGGCGCTCGACTGAGCGGGCGCACGGACCACTGGACCGCCCTCAGCCTGGGTGCAGGGATGAACGCCCGGGGCGCGATGGAGATCATCGTCGCGACGGTCGGGCTCTCCCTCGGCATCCTGACGCAGGAGATGTACTCCATCATCGTGGTCATGGCGCTGGCCACGTCGCTCATGGCGCCGCCCACCCTGCGCTGGACGCTCCGTCGCGTCGTACCCGAGCGGCAGGAGCTGGAGCGCCTCGAGCGGGAGAGACTGGACGAGGCCAGCCCGATCGCCGGGATCCACCGGGTCCTGGTCCCGGTCCGTCGGCGGCCCGGAAAGGCCGAGCTCGGCCCGGTCAAGCAATTCGCCCTCGAACGGCTCGGCGCGGACGGCGCTCTGTCCATCACGCTCCTCAACGTGGCCCTCCCGGGACGGCAGGAGGAGGGCACGCAGTTCCTGGAGGAGGTGGATGTCGACTCCAGCGAGCCAGAGGTCACGCGCAAGGTCGTCGAGAGCACGGACCCCGCGCGCGAGATCCTCGAGGAGGCACAGAAGGACTACGACCTCCTGCTCGTCGGCGCACCCGAGGCCACCGACGTGGGCCGTGTGTTCCACCCGATCGTCGACGAGCTCGTCCGCATGGCGCCGTGTCCGACGCTGGTGGTCCGCGGCGAGCCGCCGAGCGATCGCTGGCCGCCCCGGCGCATCATCCTCCCTGCGGACGGAAGCCGGAGCGCCCGCGCCGCGGCCGAGATCGCCTTCGCGCTGACCAAGGGGTCTCGGGAATCAGAGGTCGTGATCGTCAACGTCGTGCAGGAGGCGGGCACGCTCAGGCGCGTGGAGATCGGCGAACGCCTGATCGCCGCAGGCAGACGGCTGGTCGAAGACCTCGCAACCCTGGGACGGAGTCAGGGAGTGACGGTCAGAACGGAAGTCTACACGGGAACGACCGTCGCGGACATCGTGATCGGCGCCGCCCGCGCCGGGTCTGTGGACCTGATCCTCCTCGGGACGGATGTGCAGGTGGGAGCCGGCCGACCGTTCCTCGGCCCTCACGTGGAGCAGATCTTCGCGGACGCGCCCTGCCCCGTGATGGTCATCAACGGTGCCTGACGAACCGGGCGGGCACGCTCACGAGGCCAGCCTCTGCTCCTCCACCGAACCTTCTTCCAACCCCTGGAGCGCCTTCAGGACGTCCTCACCGTAGAACATCCTGATGTACTTGGCCTGGACCGGAGTCACCTTCCGGACCGCCCAGACCAGCTCGACGTAATTGGGCTCGGTCGGCGTCGAGAGGGGAACCATCCCCGCTTCCTCGGGGAGACGGTTTCCTTTGCGGTTGTTGCACGGCGAGCACGCCGTCAGGACGTTGTCCCACGTGTTCTGGCCGCCGCGCGACAGCGGAACCACGTGGTCCCGGGTCAGGAACTCGCGCCCACGCAGCTCGGAACGCGGCCGGCCGCAGTACTGGCACGTGTAACGGTCGCGGGCGAAGAGGAACGTGTTGGTGACCTGACGGCGGAACTTGCGGGGAACGTGGACGTAGCGGACGAGGCGGATGACGAGTGGCGCCGGCAACTCCTCGCGCTCTGACCTGAAGACGCGCGACTCGTCCACCTCCAGGATCTCGGCCTTCCGGTCGAGAACCAGGCGGAGCGCGCGCCTGGTCGGCAGCATGGTGAGCGGCTCGAAGGAAGCGTTAAGCGCCAGACAACTCATCACGTCCTTTCGTCCTCCCCGGTTCCGGTCTGTCTCATCATACGCCGAGTTCCGGTCGTTTGTTCACCCGCGAGGTGTCCATTTCACAATACTTTACACCGGGAACACCGGATTTTGCAACGGTTTCGTTCACAGCAAGCTGACCGGATCGCGGTCGAGGGCGAGGCGGAGCGAGCCCTTGCCGGAGAGCGTCTCGCCGAACTCGTGGAGGCGGCGCAGGACGCTCCCGAGCGCGGAAGGGCTGTCGCTGCGGAGCAGGAAGTGCCAGCGCCAGCGGCCGCGGATCCGATCCACCGGGCAAGGTGCGGGCCCCATGATCTCGACGCCGGGCGCCATTCCCTCGGCTATGAAGGCGCGCGCGACCGCCGCGGCCTCGTCCGCCGCGCGCACCACTGCATCCTCGTCCGTCCCGCTCAGGATGACGTTGGCGAGGCGGCAGAAGGGCGGGTAGCGCGGGGCCTCCCGCTCCGCGAGCTCGCGCTCGGCGAAGGCGCGGTAATCGTGGGCGACGGCAGCCCGGATCGCGTAATGCCCCGGCAGCGCGGTCTGGATGATGACTTCGCCGCCGAGCTCGCCGCGTCCGGCGCGCCCGGCCACCTGGGTGAGGAGCTGGAACGTCCGCTCGCTGGCGCGGAAGTCCGGCAGGTTGATTCCGACGTCGGCGTTGACGACGCCGACGAGGGTGACGCGGGGGAAGTCGAGCCCCTTGGCGATCATCTGGGTCCCGAGCAGGATGTCGACCTCGCCTCGTTCGACGCGCCCCAGGATCTCGTGGTGCGCCCATTTGCCGGAGGTCGTGTCCACGTCCATGCGCGCGACGCGGGCGTAGGGGAACGTGTCGATCACGGCGCGCTCGACCTGCTCGGTGCCCACGCCGCGGAAGGAGAGGTCTCCGGAGCCGCAGTCGTCGCAGGTGACCGGGGGCGGCTCCTCGTGGAAGCAGTAGTGGCAGACCATGCGGCGCCGGCCGCGGTGGTACGTGAGCGAGACGTTGCACTGCCGGCAGTGCCAGACGCGCCCGCAGTCGCGGCACTGGACGAA
>VSDC01000205.1:0-4933 GCA_047459275.1 Gemmatimonadota bacterium | reverse complement strand
GCGACGAGAACGGAACGCATGGACGGAATCCCTGGACGGTGCGCGGGCGTGCTCATCTGCCCGGTCTGCGGCGACCCGCTGGTCGGAGACGGCCGGACGCTACGCTGCCCACGCGGGCATTCCTTCGACCGGGCGCGCGAAGGCTACTACCACCTGCTCCCCGCGGGGCACGGACGATCGAAGATCCGGGGGGACACCCGGGAGATGGTACGGGCGCGGCGTCGCTTCCTGGAGCGCGGGCACTACGAACCGCTCCTGCGGGCGATCCAGGAGCGGGTGTCGCGGGAGATCCAGGGTCGAGCCTCACGCGGGATCGAAGGGCGCGTGTCGGCCGGGACCGACGCCCACGTATCCCATGAAATCCCGCAGCCTGCGCCCCCCGAGATCCGGGCGCCTGCGTCACACGGGCGGGTCCTCACGATCCTGGAAGCCGGATGCGGCGAGGGGTACTACATCGGCGGCCTGGTGGAGGCCATCGGCGCGCCGTGTTGCTTCATCGGCGTCGATGTCTCGAAGGACGCGGTCCGGCTCGCGGCGCGCGCTCACCGCGATGTCTGTTTCCTGGTGAACGACGTCAAGCACCGGATCACGGTTGCGGACCGCAGCGTGGACGTGCTGCTGGACGTGTTCGCCCCGCGCAATCCGGGCGAGTTCGCCCGCGTCGTCCGCGAGGGCGGGCTGCTGCTGGTGGCGATCCCGCAGGACGCCCATCTGCGCGAGCTCCGTGAGCGGCTGCCGCTGATCGGGATCGAGCCCGGGAAGCGGGACCGGACGGTGGAGCAGCTCGCCGCTGCCTTCCGGCCGGAATGGGAGGAGACGGTCGAGTACCGACGGGCGCTGGAGCCGGAAGAGGTGCTCGATCTCGTCGGGATGTCGCCGAGCGCGTGGCACGTGGGCGAGGAGCTGCGTGCGGCAGTGGAGGCGTTGGGGCGGGTGACGGTGACGGTCAGCGTGCTGGTCATGGGCTTTCGCCGGGTGGCGCCGCGGGGCGGATCCGGGTCGCGCGAATAGCGCCATGCGGACGGGGTTGTGCCGGCGCCGTCGTGCGGGCATGGCTTCGCGGGTTGGGCTGTGGGGGTGCGGCCGTGCGGGTGCGGCCACGCGGGTAGGGCTTTGCGGGCCCGGCCACGCGGGCCCGGCTACGCGCGTACGGTGCGAGCGGTGGCCCGAAGCGACCGGCGGATGTAAGATAGACCGTTCGACGACGGCGCAGGGCGGCGGCACGGGTCGGCGGAGCGACGATCACTTCGCGAGATCACTCCGCGACGCTCGACCCGCTCGACCGATCGCACAACGGGACGGTCGTGAGGCGATCCGATGGCGGCGCAGGACCCCCAGGGCCCTCCTCACCCCTACGCCGGCGACGAAGCCGGGTATCGACCGGAGCCCATCTTCGGCGCGACGATCCAGGACACGGCGGACATCCACCGGCTGCTGGTGGATAGCGTGCGCGACTACGCGATCATCGTCCTGGACCGCACGGGCCACATCCTCACGTGGAACAAGGGCGCGGAACACTGCAAGGGCTACACGGCGGACGAGGTCATCGGACGCCATTTCTCCATCTTCTATCCCAGGGAAGTCGCCGAATCGGGCTATCCGCAGCAGGAGCTGCAGATCGCCGCCACCGAGGGCGTCTACGAGGATGAGGGGTGGCGCGTGCGGCGGGACGGCTCGCGCTTCTGGGCGAACGTGATCATCACGGCGCTACGGGACGAAACGGGCGAGCTGATCGGCTTTGCGAAGGTCACGAGAGACCTGTCGAAGCGGAAGCGGCTGGAGGAAGCGCTTCGACAGAGCGAGCGGCGTTTCCGGCTGCTGGTCCAGAGCGTCACCGACTACGGGATCTTCATGCTCGACCCCGAAGGCCGCGTCGCGAGCTGGAACGAGGGTGCGGAGCGGATCAAAGGGTACAGAGCGGAGGAGATCCTGGGGAAGCCGTTCTCCATCTTCTACCCGCCCGAAGACGTGGCTGCGGGGAAGCCGGCGTACGAGCTGAGCGTGGCCTCGCGGGAAGGCCGGTACGAGGACCAGGGCTGGAGGGTCCGCAAGGACGGCTCGCTCTTCTGGGCGAACGTGGTGATCACCGCGCTCAGGAACGAGGCGGGCGAGCCGATCGGGTTCGCGAAGGTGACGCGGGACCTGACGGAGCGGCGCAAGGCCGAGCTCCGTGCCATCGAGGATGCGAAGCGCGTCGCTGCTGCGGAAATGGGGAGCCGGGCGAAGAGCGAGTTCCTGGCGGCGATGTCCCACGAGCTGCGCACGCCGTTGAACGCGATCAGCGGCTACACGGATCTCTTGCTGCTCGGGATCCACGGCCCGCTCACGGACCGGCAGCGCGATGCGCTGGAGCGGATCCGGAGGAGCCAGCAGCACCTCCTGGGGTTGATCACGGATTTGCTGAACTTCAGCCGGATCGAGGCGGGTCGCATCACGTACCGCCGCGAGCCGGTGCGGCTGGGCGCGATCGCGCAGTCGGTGCGGCCGATGATCGAGCCCCGGGCCGCGGAGAAGGAAATCACGCTGGAGTGGCCGGATCCGGCCGACGACGTCGTCGCCCTGGCCGACGGTGCGAAGGTCGAGCAGATCCTGTTGAATCTCCTGACGAACGCGGTGAAGTACACGAACCCGGGCGGTCATGTCCGCGTGCGGTACTACGCCCGGGACGGGTGGGCGGCGCTCGATGTGATCGACAACGGGATCGGCATCCCGGCCGAGATGACGGAGGCGATCTTCGAGCCGTTCCTCCAGGTCGGCCGGTCGCTGACGAGCCCGCACGAGGGGGTGGGGCTCGGCCTGGCGATCAGCCGCGAGCTGGCGCGGGCCATGGGCGGCGATATCATGGTGAAGAGCAAGTTGAGGGTAGGGTCGACGTTCACGCTGACGCTCCCGCTCGCCGACGTGGTGGGGGACTGCGGGTGACGACCGGCCGGCGGACCGGGGGCCGAGGCCGGCGCCGAAATCGGCGCCGAAGTCGGTGTGGAGGCCGGCGCCAAGGCCTGCGGCCCGCGCCGCGCCGGCGATCGAGGGGCCGCGTCGCCTACCGATGAAGCGGTCGTGAGGCGGAGTCCATGTATCGCAACTGCATTTTCTGCTCCAGGGACCTTGGACGGAACGAATCGATCGAGTCATTCCAGGTCGGGGCGCGCCTGGCCTTCGATTCATGGCGGGGGCGTCTCTGGGTGGTGTGCCCGGCGTGCGGGCGCTGGAACCTGACCCCGCTCGAGGAGAGGTGGGAGGCGGTGGAAGCGTGCGAGCGGCTCTTCCGCGACACGCGGATGCGCGTCCAGCGCGAGAACATCGGGTTGGCGAAGCTCGAGGACGGCACGAGGCTCATCCGGATCGGCGAAGCGCTCCCGGGCGAGATCGCGGCGTGGCGCTACGGGAACGCGCTGCTGGCGCGGCGACAGAAGTTCATGGTCGGCGCCGGCGTCCTCGGCGTGTTCGGCGTGGTTTGGGCGGGGCTCGCGTTCGCGGGCGTTCTCGGTGGGGCCGGCGGGTTGCTGCAGCTTGCCACGCTCGCGTGGGAGTACAGGCAAGGGCAGCACCTGCTCTGTCGGATCCCCGCGGACGGCTCGCCCACGGGGGAGCCGCTGGAGCTGCGTCGATTCCAGCTCAACGGCGTGCGGCTGACGACGAGTGAGGGCGGGGGTCTGGCTCTGGACCTGCCCAACGCCCTGGAGCCAGTCCCCGAGAAGAGCCGGTTCGGGGCCACGGTGCTGAAGTCGCCGCGGCTCGTGCTCGAAGGCGACGTCGCCCGCCTCGTCCTCGCGCGCGCGATGCCGTTCGTCAACGACGAAGGCGCGACGCGCGGCCGCCTCCGCGACGCGCTGCGGCTCCTCGAGGACGCTGGCGGCGCCCACGAGTACCTCGCCCGGATCGCCGCGCGCGGCGTGCCCGTCGGCGTCCCGCACACGCCCGCCTTCAAGCGATCCATCAGGGCGCAGACCCGCGCCCGCGACGAGCGGATGGAGAAAAGGCAGCGACTCCGCCGCACCGAGGCGCTTGCGCTGGAGATGGCGCTGCACGAGGAGGCGGAGCGCCGCGCGCTCGAGGGGGAGCTGGCCGCGCTCCTCGCCGCGTGGAAGCACGCCGAGGAGATCGCCGCGATCGCGGACTCGTTGTGACGGGGGTTGACCCTCACGTTGCGTCAGGGTGTATCGTCCCGCCATGGACACGGATGCGCGGACGTACACGGTGAGCGAGGCGGCGCGGCTGGCGCACGTGACGGTGCGCACGCTGCACCACTACGACGCGATCGGGCTGCTGGTCCCGTCTAAGCGGAGCCCGAGCGGCTACCGCCTCTACACGGACGCCGATCTGCGGCGGCTGCACCAGATCCTGCTGCTCAGGGAGCTCGGCTTCCCGCTGGAGACGATCCGCAGGGTCCTGGACGATCCGTCGTACGACCGGGCGACCGCCCTGCGAGAGCAGCGGGAGGTGCTCGTCGAGCGCATCCGTCGGACCGAATCGGTGGTGCGCGCGATCGACCGCGCGCTGGACGCGCTCGAAAGGGGGACGGAGATGGAACCGGAGCGGCTCTTCGAAGGGTTCGAGGACTTCGACCACGCGCAGTACGAGGACGAGGCGCGGGAACGCTGGGGCCACACGGAGGCGTACAAGGAGTCGATGCGCCGCGTGCGGCGCTACACGAAGGAGGACTGGGCCACGATCCGTGCGGAGTGGCAAGGGCTGGTGGACGAGTTCGCGGCGATGTTGCGGGCGGGAAAGAGCCCGGAGGAGGCGGCCGACGTGGCGGAGCGCCATCGGCTGCACATCGAGCGGTGGTTCTACCCGCTGACGCGGCAGGCGCACGTGGGGCTCGCCGAGCTGTACGAGACCGACGCGCGGTTCGGGCAGAACTTCGAGTCGCGGGCGCCGGGGCTGACGCAATTCGTGGCGTCGGCGATCCGGGCGAACGCGGCGCGGGCGG
>VSDC01000204.1:0-4973 GCA_047459275.1 Gemmatimonadota bacterium | reverse complement strand
CGCCCTGCGCCGGTGAGCGCAGATTCCATGTGGGTGGCGATACCCTCGATCGCCCATTGCGGGGATTCGATCGCAGGAAAGACCGGCCACGACCACGGATATCGGCCGAGCACCCGGCGGAGCGCACGCCCTAGCCCGTTCGCTCCGTCCAGGTGGAAGACGTGCGCGAGCTCGTGCGTCACGACGAGATCGATCCAGTCGCCGAAGTAGGCGAGCCTGGGCTCGTCGACCGGTGGACGCGCGTAAACCACGATCCGATTCGAGGGGAACGGCGTCGCGGATCCGTTCGAGACATCGATGAAATCCGTCAGCAGGATGTCGATCGTCCCGGAGGGCGGCGGCGCGAGGCGCGAGGCGAGGCGGCCGTACGCGATCTCCGCGCGCTCCGCGGTGTGGCGGGCCAGCGCTTCCAGCCCTCGAGGGAAGGTGATCCTGAAGTGCTCGGTGTCCAGCGTGCGCCACTCCGCGTCGGGAGGCACCTGCGCCCACGACGCACTCCCTGTCGCGAGAAGCAGAACGCAAGCGGCCAGCAGTCGCCTCATCACCTGTTCACACTTGTTGACACATTGGAGCGCCCGGCATGCGCGCGGACGAACGCCTCGATGCCGCGGTAGTGCGCCCGCGCGATCCGTTCGATGACCTCCGGGTCTCGCAGCGCTGCTTCCTGTCTGGGGATCATGAGGAACATCGTCTCCGTGAGCGCGGCCGGCATCCAGGTGTGACGCACGGCGGCCAGATCTCCTCGCCCGTATCCGAGATCGCGGAGGCGGAGCTCGCGGAGGAGCTCGCGTAGCAGCGCACGGGCGAGGTCTACGGACTGCGGATAGAAGTAGTACGTGCTCGTCCCGTTGTTCCGGAACGGGTTCACCCCGTCGGGGAACGCGTTGTTGTGGATGGAGATGAAGAGGTGCGCGTTCGCCTCGGTCGCCATCGTGGTGCGAGCGTAAAGGGGGACGGCGGTAGTGTCGGTGCGAGTCATGATGACTCGGGCACCCGCCGCCTCCAGGATGGGCCGGAGCGCGAACGCAATGGCGAGGTTGGCTTCGGCCTCGGTCAGGCGGGTCGGGCCGATCGCCCCGAGGGGCGGGTGCCCGGGATCGAGGGCGATCAGAAGCCCGCGAAGCGGCCGGTCCGGGTCGATCTCCGGCGAGCGGCGCACCCGGAGGATGAGATCGTCCCCATCCCAGAACGTGCGATAACCCCAGGGTGCACGGGTCAGGTGCAGATCGAAGCGGAACTCGTCGTCGCGGGGCTGGCTCCACTCGGCACGTTCGATCAGCGGATCGAGGGCGCCGTACTGGAGCCAGTCGGTTCGGCTCGTCCCGCCGTACAACGTGACCGTAAACGACCGTTCACCCTGGTCGACCCGGAAGGGGAGACGCTCGTCCAGATTGAAGCGGACGTCTATCCACCCGGGCGTGGGGGACATCCGGATCGGCCCGACCCGACTCGTGGGCGGCGGGGTGCCGCCGGGCAGGACCACCAGCTCGTTGCCGGCGACCCAGGCGGAGAGACTCGCGGTGAGCCTCACGCGAACCATGCCGTTGCGCTCGCCGGATAGCGCCACGCGGGTCCCGTCTGGCCAGAAGTAATGGAAGACACCTGCAGATGCAGGCAACCCGCGAACCTCGCCGCCCGGGGCGCGCGGCGGGTCGGTCGGGTCGCGGGTCAGGGCCACGGGCAGACGGTCGGGGTCGAGGAGCGAGAGCTCGAGCGGGAGCAAGGCGCGGGCGGTGTCCGACCCGACGACGAGCTCGAGGGTGGCCTGTCCGGGCAGCGGCGCGTCGGCGCCGAGATCTCCGGAGGATGTGAACGGATAGAGCAGCGCCGTGCCTACGGGCATCGTGTCCGGGGGCGCGATGGGTACGGCCTGGAAGCTGCCGCGGTACTCCGAGACGGACGATAACACCTGTTCACGGGCGGCGTTCGGGTCGCGCGAGAAGGCTTCCTGGCCGGCTGCCGCTGTGACTTCGGCGGCGGCCTCGACGAGGGCGATGCGCTGCCCGTCGGGGAGGATCAACGTAGCCGTTCCACCCGGGGACCCACGGAACGAGACGTCGATGCGCTCGCCGGGGAGGGCCACCCAGACGCCCCGCGGCTGGATGGAGCTCTCCAGGATCCCGACCACGCCGGGAGGAAGGGTCGGCGGCGGCGGCGGAACGACGACGGTGCGGACGAGCTCGGCGGACTCGCGCGCCGTGTGCGCAGTGATGCGGTAGACGCCGTCGGGCGGCACCGGGAGGAAGGCGAGGAACGTGCCGTTCGGCTGCACGGGGACGGGCGTGCCGTTGATGCGCAGCGTCGCGTCGCCGGTTCCTGTCGAACCGAAGACGAACGTGGAATCGCGGACCGGGACGGTGGCTCCTTCCTCGGGGTGGACGACGTCGAGGACCAGAGGTCCGGTTCGGCGCGGGATCTCGGGCAGTGCGGGCTGCAACTCACCGGGCGGCACCGGCCGCGCGGCCTCGGGGCGCTCGGTCGTGCAGGCGGCGGCGAACGCGAGGATGGCGCTGAACAGGACGCCCGGGCCCTGCCTGCCCGCTTGCGGGTGCCGGCCGCGTGCGATGCCGCGGAGGCCGGAAACGCGGAGCCTCCCGGTGCGCTCGTCGATGCGCCGGCAGCGTCCGGCCTTGCCGATCCCACCCCGAGCGATCGCCACCATCATGCTGCCCTCCCCCGCATCCGCTGCAGGAGCAGGCCGCAGACGACCGCAACGAGCATCGCGACCGCCGCGGCACCCCAGCGCAGCAGCAACGCGCCACCGAACGTGAACATCGCACCGAAGATGAAGCCGATCCCGAACAACGTGCTCCAGAGGTCCCGGGCGAGATCTTGCAGCGGCTCGACCCCGGTCCGCTCGCGCTGCCGCCGCCACCCGGGGCCGCCGGGCCTGGCGCGCAGGTAGAACCGGTCGAGGACCTCGTCGGGCTCCGGGTCCGTGAGGAACATGACGAGGAGCCAGATCACGGCGGTGCCGAACGCCGTGACCGTCAGGATGCCGCCGGTTCCGTAGTTCGCGATCGGTTCCGCGACCGCCGCGAGAGCGGTGAGCGGTGCTGCCAATGGCCCGGCGCCGCTCCAGTCGATAGACGGCAGATAGAGGAAGAGGGCGATGGCGAGCCCCGCGATCATGCTCGCGATCTCCGCCCACGCGTTGATCCGCCACCAGAACCACCTCAGGATCAGCACGGCGCCCGGCCCGGTCCCGATCGCGATGATGAAGGTGAAGATCGTCCCCACGTCCTGGGCGTTGAACGCGACCCAACCCGCCATGGCCGTCAACACCACCGACGAGATCCGTCCAACCCAGACCAGCTCGCGTTGGGACGCCTCCGGATGCACGAACCGCTGGTACAGGTCGTTGGTGATGTAGCTCGCGCCCCAGTTGATCTGCGTCGACACCGTCGACATGAACGCCGCGATGAGCGATGCCACCACGAGACCGAGCAGCCCGGCCGGGAGGTAATCGAGCATGAGGCGCGGATAGTTCGTCTCGGGGTCGCCGCCGGACTCGAGGGCATCGGGATAGAGCACGAGCCCGACGAGCCCCACGAGCACCCACGGCCAGGTCCGCACGACGTAGTTCAGGATGTTGAAGAACCACGCGGCGCGCTCCGCTTCCGCCTCGTCCTTCGAAGCGGACAGCCGCTGGATGAACTCGCCGCCGCCATCCGACCGGCGGAACGCCCACCACTGGATCCCGATGTACGCGAGGAACGTCCCTACGGAGAGCTGCGCCACCTCGGCGAGGGGCAGGAACGCGAGCCGGTTCTCGAGCCCGCGCTCGACGAGCCCGTCCCTGACCGCGGCGAGCCCGCCCACGTCCGCGACCGCGATGATCGCCACGAGCACGGCGCCGAACAACGCCAGGAAGAACTGGAAGAAATCCGTGGCGACGACGCCCCACAAACCGGCGAGGCCGGCGTAAACGAGCGTGAACACGACGATCATGACCACGGCCCAGAGCTCCGGGTCGCCGGGCAGGTCCGGGGGAAGGAACTCGCCGAACCCGAGGGCGACGACCACCTTGCGCGCGGCGAGCATCGCGTAGCCCATGCCGATGACGTTGATCGGCACGGCGAAGATGAAGGCGCGCAGCGCGCGCAAGACTGCCGCCGGGCGCCCGCCGTAGCGGATCTCGATCAGCTCGGCATCCGTGATGACCTCGGCCCGGCGCCACAGGCGCGCGAAGACGAAGACGAGGAGGACGTGGCTGATGGCGAAGGACCACCATTGCCAGTTCCCCGCGACGCCCTGGCGGGCGACGACGCCGGCCACATAGAGCGGCGTGTCGATGCTGAACGTGGTGGCAGCCATGGACGTCCCTGCTAGCCACCACGGGAGCGACCGGCCGGAGACGAAGAACTCCGCCATCGATCGCGAGCCTCTCCGCGCCAGGACGAGGCCGAGCAGCAAGGAGGCGATGAGGTAGACCGCGACGATGATCCAGTCGATCAAACTCATGGGTGCCTCCGGGTGCCGTCGGGCACATCGCTTGCACGCGGGCCGGGGCGCCTGCCGAACGTGAGAGGAGGGTTCATGTCAAAGCCCGTCGCGGAGTCCGTACTGGACAACGTGTTCTATTCCATCGGCTACGCGCTCGGCGAGGCCGAGAGCCGGCTCGCCGGCGTGACGGCCCAGCGGGGAGAGGCAGGGTCCGGACCGGAAGCAGAGGGCGAGGACGTCGACGCCGCGAGATCTTCGACTGTCGTGGCGGAAACAATGTTGCCCCGCGGCGCGCCCCCCGACCTGACCGGCGCGGCGCTGGGCGCCGCCGCCGCGGCCTGGTTACTCGCTCGCGCTCTCCGTCCCCACCCGGTCCGCTGGCCGCGGGCGATCCTCGCGGGGGTCGCGGGCTCGGCCCTGGCGGCGGCGGCCGAGCCGATCGACAGGCGGCTGGGGACGGTTCCGCCCGAAGCGCCGGCCATGGACGGCTCCGTCCGCCTCGCCGCCGGGATCGCCGCCGCCGTCGC
>VSDC01000203.1:0-4996 GCA_047459275.1 Gemmatimonadota bacterium | reverse complement strand
CTGACGAGAAGCAGCGCGACGACGCGGCCGCGTCCCTCGAGGCGCGCGCGGGCGGACTTCGCCTCATCCGAACGGCGACGGCGGGCTGACGCGCGGCCCTGCCAGGGCGGGGGCGACCCCCGTCGACGCGACGCGACCGCGGGGTGATGCCCACGACTCCGCGGCACCGGTGGCGCGCGCCGAGCGCTTAGACGGCGTCGCCGACGTCGACGGCCGCGCGGGCACGCCAATCGGTCGCCCCACGCGTGGAACGATTGATCCCTGCGACCGTTTCCGTTATCTTTCGAATTCTAGAGTCGTTCTCGATGCCCGGTGGTGTAACGGCAGCACAGGGGACTTTGGATCCCTTGATCCAGGTTCGAGTCCTGGCCGGGCAGTCGTGAGATCGGTTGCCCGGAACGGGGCCGATTCGAGTCGTCGACGGGGGTCCGGTCGCCGCGCTCGAGCGGATGGCCGGACCCTTTCCTGTTCCCATCCGGCGTCATGCAACGTATACTAGGGCCGCTCTCCCGGAGGCATTGCCGTGTGGCGATGTGGCCATCGGACACGGTGGAGCCGCGCGCGACGGCCGTGATCCGTGCATATTGGATCCCGTGAGCCGGACGTCGCCGGCCCACGCCGCCCGACGAAGGAGCTTGTCACGCGTGTCGCAACCGGTTCGCGTTCTCCTCGCTGGGGCGCTCTACCTCCTCGCCATTGAACTGGGCGTGGCCCTCGAGCATGCCGAGGGAGTGACGACGTTCCGTGCATCGGCCGGCGTCGGCCTCGCGGTCGTGCTGCTCTGGGGATACCAGGTCCTCCCCTCGATCTTCGTGGTGCAGCTGGCGGTCGGACTGCTGCGCGGATCGCCGTTCGGCGGCGCTGTGGCGGTGGCCGTGGCGTCCACGCTCAGCGCGTTCGCCGGTGCGTACGCGATCCGCAAGATCGTCGGCCAGGCCGGCCGGTTCGACCGGGTATCGGACGTCCTTGCGCTCATCGTGGCCGCGGTCATCACGACCGCGCTCTGCCCGACGATCGCCCTCACGTTCCAGGCCGTCAGCGGCATAGACACCTGGGACGGCTACGCCACGCGCTGGGGCCTCGAGTGGCTCGGGGACCTGGCCGGGGCGGTCATCGCCGCGCCCGCGCTCCTGGTCTGGGCGCGCGACCCGCGCCCGCGCACCATCGGCGCCACCCGGGCGGAGTTCATCGCGCTCCACGCCTCGCTGGTCGTCGTCCTCTTCCTCGCCTTCGGCCTCGTTCGTCCGGCGTACGTCGGGTACGCGCTCGCGTTCGTGGCGGTCCCCTACGTCATCTGGACGGTGCTGCGCTTCGGGCAGCACGGCGCGGTCGCGACGATCCTCGTGTTCGCCACGGTCTCGACCTGGCAGACGATTCACGGGAACGGCCCCTTCTCCCAGCTCGGCGTGGTCGAGAACTCGATCTACTTCCAGGCGTTCATCGTCGTCCTCTCGCTGGGGACGCAGATCCTGGCCGCGGCCATCGCGGAGCGCGAGCGGGCGCGCGAGGAGCTCGGCTTCCAGATGTCGCTCCTCGAGGCTCAGCACGAAGGCTCGATCGACGGAATCGTCGTGGTGGACGACGAGGGGATCGTCAGGACCGCGAACCGGCGCTTCGCGGCCCTGTGGCGCTTGCCCGCCGACCCCGTCGGCTCGAGGGCCGAGGAGTGCTTCAGGCACATCCGCGCTCACCTGTCTGAGCCGCATGCGTTCGTGGTGCGCGTCGCGCAGCTCGCCGCCCGCCCGGCGGAGCCGGGGAGCGGCGAGATCGTCCTGGTCGACGGCCGCACCCTGGAATGGCACGCTGCGCCGATCCACGGACCCGGCGGCGTACGCTACGGCCGGGCGTGGTTCTTCCGCGACATCACCGAACGGCGGCGTCTCGAGGAGCAGCTCAGGCAGGCCCAGAAGATGGAAGCCGTCGGCCGGCTGGCCGGCGGGATCGCGCACGACTTCAACAACCTTGTGACCGCGGTCCAGGGTCACGCGCGCCTGCTCCTCGAGGATCTGAGCCCGGACCACCCGCTCCGCCCCGATCTCGTGGAGATCCGGGATGCCGCCGAGCGCGCGGCCTCGCTCACGCGCCAGCTCCTCGCCTTCGGCAGGAAGCAGGTCTACCGGCCGCGGGTCATCGACCTGAACGCGATCGTCCGCGAAACCGTGCGCATGCTCGGCAGGCTGATCGGCGAGGACATCGAGCTGGAGACCGCGCTCGACCCGGTCCTCGGCCACGTCCGCGCCGACCCCGGCCAGATCCAGCAGGTCATCATGAACCTGGCGCTCAACGCCCGCGACGCCATGCCCGAGGGCGGCAGGATCACCATCTCGACGGCCAACGTCGAGGACGCGCCGGCCCGCGGGCTCGCCAACGGCGGCTGGCCGGGCGGGTGGGTCCTCCTCTCGGTACGCGACACGGGGACCGGGATCCCCGCGGACGTGCGCGAGCACATCTTCGAGCCGTTCTTCACGACCAAGCCGCCGGGGAAGGGGACCGGTCTCGGCCTCAGCACCGTCTACGGGATCGTCCAGCAGAGCAGCGGCTACATCGTGGTCGACAGCGAGGTCGGCCGCGGAACGGACATGCGCGTCTACCTGCCGCGCGTCGGCAGCCCCCTCGACATGCCCGAGCCGGCCTCCGTCGAGACCGAGCCGGTCCGCGGCGATGGCCAGACCATCCTGGTCGTCGAAGACGACGCCGCCGTGCGCTCACTCGCCCGCCGCGCGCTCGAGCGCATGGGCTACGTCGTCTACGAGGCCGCGAGCGGGGCGGACGCGCTGAGCCGGTTCGCCAACCTCGGTTGCCAGCTCGACCTCCTCCTCACCGACGTCATCCTCCCGGGGATGAACGGTCGCGAGCTCGCGGAGCGGTTCCGCGCGCTGTGCCCGGACCTCGCCGTCATCTTCATGTCCGGCTACGCGGACGACGAGGTGCTCCGCGACGCCGCGCAGCACGACTCCGCCATTTTCCTTGCCAAGCCGTTCACGCCCGAGGCCCTCGCCCATACCGTCTCCCTCGCGCTGCGCCCACGCGGAAGCGTCGCCGGCAGTTGACACAACTGTGCCGATTTCTGTACACTTCCCGGCTGTCGTCACAAGTAACCCCGGTAGCCGATGACGGTAATGCCTGACCACGGATTCCACGGACCGATGTTGCTCCTGGCCGGAACGGCCAATCGTCCCCTGGCCGAGGAGATCGCCGAATCCATGGGGCTGCCCCTCGGGGATGTGACGATCAAGCGGTTCGCCGACGGTGAGATCTTCGTTCGGATCAACCAGAACGCGCGCGGCCGGGACGTCTTCATCATCCAGCCGACGCCGCCGCCGGCGGACAACCTGATGGAAGCGCTGCTGCTGGTCGACGCTGCCAAGCGGGCTTCCGCGGCGCGGGTCACGCTGGTCGTGCCCTACTACGGCTATGCGCGGCAGGATCGCAAGGATCAGCCGCGGGTCGCGATCAGCGCGAAGCTGGTGGCGAATCTGATCTCTGCGGCCGGCGCGGACCGGGTCCTGGGGATGGACTTCCACACGCACCAGATCCAGGGGTTCTTCGACGAGCCGGTCGATCATCTCTACGCGGCTCCGGTCCTGACGGGCTATTTCCGCCAGAAGGGGCTCGAGGATCTCACCGTGGTCGCGCCGGACGTGGGCGCGGCGAAGATGGCCCGCGGCTATGCCCGGCGCCTGGACGCGCCGATCGCGATCATCGACAAGCGCCGTCCCCAGGCGAACGTGGCGGAGGTCCTGAGCGTGGTGGGCGATGTCGAGGGACGGCGGTGCCTGATCGTGGACGACATGATCGACACGGCGGGCACCCTGCGCAGCGTGGTCGATGTGCTCCACGAGCGGGGCGCGAAGGAGATCTACGCTGCGGCGACGCACCCGGTGCTGTCCGGGCCGGCGGTCGAGCGGCTCCAGGATTCGCCGCTCGTGGAAGTCGTGGTCACGAACACGCTCCACGTGCCGGAGGAGAAGAGGTTCCCGAAGCTCACGGTCCTTTCGATCGCGGAGCTGCTGGCCCGGGCGATCCGGTACACTCACTCGAACGAGTCGATCAGCCAGCTTTTCGACTGACGGAAGGGGGCGAGTATGGCGACCAATGCCGTTCTGAAGGCGGAGTCCCGTACCGACCGAGGCAAGAGCGCGGCGCGGCGGCTGCGCGCGGCGGGCCGGATCCCGGCCGTGCTGTACGGCCATGGCGAGGAGCCGCGCGCCGTGTCCGTCGATGCGCGCGAGTTCGACCACCTGTTCTCGCGGATCGCGGTGGAGAGCACGCTGATCCAGCTCGAGCTCGACGGTCGGCCCGGCGGTCGCGTTCTCGTCCGCGAGGTCCAGGTGCACCCCTACAAGCCGCAGGTGCTGCACGTCGACCTCTATCTCGTCCATGAGGGCGAGCGGATCAACGTGGAGGTGCCGATCCGGCTGGTCGGCCACTCGGAGGGCGTGCGCGAGGGCGGCGTCCTGGACCAGGTCCGGCACACCCTCACGGTTCGCTGCCTGCCGGACCAGATCCCGGAAGCGATCGACGTGGACGTGACCGCGCTGAAGATCGGCGACTCGATCCACGTGCGCGACGTCGTGCTCCCGAAGGGCGTCGAGCTGCACGACGACCCGGACGACACGATCTGCACGGTCAGCGTGCCGACGGTCGCGGCGCTCGAGACCGGGCCGGAGGCCGGCGAGGGCGTGGGCGGCGAGGTCGAGCCGGAGCTGGTTCGCAAGCGTTCGGCCGAAGCCGAGGAGTAGCGCCGGGTTCCGTTCTGTCGTGCATCCGCGGCGAGTAGGTTCGTGAAGGTCATCTGCGGGCTCGGGAACCCGGGGCCCGAGTACGAGGCCACCCGCCACAACGTGGGGTGGTGGCTCCTCGATCACCTGGCGGAGGCGTGGCGCCTCGGCGCATTCCGACGTGAAGGCCGCGCCGTCGTCGCGGCCGGGCGCCTGGGCGACCACGCCGTTCGGCTGGTCAAGCCGATGACGTACATGAACAGGAGCGGCGCGGC
>VSDC01000202.1:0-4997 GCA_047459275.1 Gemmatimonadota bacterium | reverse complement strand
TCGGGAGCGGCCCGTCGACCAGGCCGGCGGGGACGAAGAGCCATCCCTTGCCGTCCGGCTTCATGATGAACGGGTCGCGCCCCGAGAGGAAATCCAGCCCGACGGCGTTGGGGTCGCCCGGGTCGTTGGGCGCCTTCGTGGGGGCGAAGTCGGGGACGTCGTAGCCGACCCACTCGCCGCGCCCGGCGTCCCACCAGACCCAGCGCTTGCGCTCGCTCCACGGGTTGCCGTCCAGGTCCGCCGAGGCACGGTTGTAGAGGACGCGACGGTTCGCCGGCCACGCCCAACCCCAATTCAGGAACGCGCTCGGCACGCCCTGCGGCCCCGGGTCCTTGCGCGCGGTGAGGTTCTGGTCCGGAGCGGGGTAGCAGCCGCAGTAGATCCAGGATGCGCACGTGGTCGAGCCGTCGTCCTTCAGCTCGGCGAAGCTCGCGAGGTGGCGCCTCGGGTCCGCCGTGTAGTAGCCGTTGATCTCGCGCAGGATCTTCAGCTCGTCCGGTTCGTCGGCCACGCCGCCGTCGGGCGGCTGGTACCCGTCGCCGGGGACGCGGTCGTAGTCCCAGACCAGGTTCTTCCACCCCTGGTCCCGCGGGAGCGTGCTGTCGGCGTACAGCTTCTTGAGGCGCTTGCCGAGGTTGTAGTAGAACCAGGTGTCGGTCCGGCAGTCGCCGGGGGGATCGGCGGCCTTGAAGTGCCACTGCAGCATGCGCTGCGTGTTCGTGTAGCTGCCGTCGTACTCGGCGATCTGCGTGGACGGGAAGAAGAAGACCTCGGTCGGGATCTCCTCGATCTTGACCGTGCCGTCCACGACCTCGGGCGCGGCGTACCAGTGCGTGGCCGTCTCGGTGAGCCAGTTGTCCTTGACGACGAGCCACTCGAGCTTGCGCATCGCCATGCGCTGCGCCGAGCCGTTCAGCGACGTGGCCGGGTTCTGCCCCACGCAGATCATCCCCTTGACCTTCCCCTCGGCCATCGCGGCCATCGTCGCCATGTGGGAGTGGTCGCCCAGGATCTTGGGGTGCCAGTCGTAGCCGAAGTCGTTCTCGGGCGTGGCCGCGTCACCGTACATGGACTTCAGGTACGAGACCATGAACTTGGGCATGTTCGCCCAGTAGCTCCCCGGCTCGGTCTCCGTGGCCAGGTAGTCGCGCAGCGTGTCGTGCTTCTTCAGCGCCGACGGGTGCGCCATGTACCCGTGGATGCTGTGGTAGAGCGTGGGCACGTCGGTCGAGCCCTGGATCGCGGCGTGGCCGCGGAGCGCCATGATCCCGCCGCCGGGCCGCCCGATGTTCCCCAGCAGGAGCTGCAGCAGCGCGCACGCCCCGATCATCTGCACGCCGTACGTGTGCTGCGTCCACGCCACCGCGTACGCGAACGAGGTCGTGCGGTCCCGCCCGGAGTTGGCCAGGATCGTCTCCGCCACGCGGACGAAGAGGTCACGGGGACAACCGGTGATCTTCTCCACCATCTCCGGCGTGTAGCGGTGGTAGTGCCGCTTCACGATCTGGAAGACGCAGTTGGGGTGCTGGAGCGTCGGATCGGTGTCCGGCGTCGGCTTCTTGAGGGACCGGACCAGCTCGTCGAAGGGCGGGCCGCCGGGCGGCGGCGTCTCCTGCTGCGGCGCCTGCCCCATCGCCTCGCCCGTCCGCAGCGCCGCGGCCTGGCGCTGCTCCGGCCGGACGCCGCCGCGCGAGTACTGCCACGTCGAGTTGTCGTACTCGCCCATGAAGGCGTTGTACGGCCAGAAATCCGTCTCCTGGTACGGCTTGAGCCCGGAGAAGACGCCGCCCAGGTCCTCCGTGTCCCGGTAGCCCTCGTCGATGATCGTCGCCGCGTTGGTGTAGTTGACGACCCACTCCCGGAAGAAGGGGTCGGTGTTCCAGCGCTCGCTGTTGATGACGTAGTTGATCAGCCCGCCCAGGAAGGCGATGTCCGTCCCTGCCCGGATCGGGACGTGCAGGTCGCACATGGCGCTGGTGCGCGTGTACCGCGGGTCGACGTGGATCAGCGTGGCGCCGTTGACGCGCGCACGCATCGCCCAGCGGAACGCGACGGGATGGTTCTCCGCCATGTTGGAGCCCATGACGACGAAGCAGTCGGCGTGCTCCAGGTTCCGCGGGTACATCGTCGCGGCGCCGCGTCCGAGCCGTGTCCCCAGACCGGGGACGCTAGAGCTGTGTCATATGCGGGCCTGGTTCTCGATGGCGACGATCCCGAGCCCCCTCCCGAACTTCTGGCAGATGTGGTTGAACTCGTTGTCGAGCGTGGCGCCGCCCAGGAGGAAGATCGCGGGCGTGCAGTTGACCAGCTTCCCGGCCGCCTCCGGCCCGCCTGCGGCGCCCGTCGTCCCCGCCCCGGGCGGGAGGCGCTCGATGAAGGTCTCGTCCCGCGTCTTCTTGACCAGCTCGGCGACGCGGTCCATGGCCCAATCCAGGTCGACGACCTCCCACTCCTTCGCGTACGGTTTCCGGTGCAGGACCTTCGTGGGGCGGTTGGGATTCTTGATGAGCTGGTAGATCGCCGCGCCCTTGGGGCAGAGCGTCCCTTCGTTGTGTGGACTCCGCGGGTCGCCCTCGATGTTGATGATCTCGCCGTCCTTGACGTGGATCAGCGTCGCACACCCGACGGAGCAATAGGGGCAGATGCTGGGCACCGTCGCCGCGTCCTTGATGCGCAGCTCCTGCGCCCGGGCCACCGCCGGGGCCAGGCTCACGCCGAGCGCGCTGAGCCCGCCGAGCGCCGTCCCCGCGCCCGCGCCGGCGGTCAGTCTCAGGAAGTCACGTCGTGACAGCGCCATGGCTCGGACTCTCCACCGAAGTCTCCCGTCGAATCAGATCGAAGATCCCGCCGCCGATCAGGCCGCCGAGGACGGCGAGTACGCTGCCGAAGAAGGCCTCCCACACCCGCGCATCCTCCGTCCACCCGATCGCAACCGCGATCGCGAAGGCCACGGCGAAGCTCGCCAGGGCGTACACGGCGGCCGTCCAGCTCTGCAGCCAGAGCCCGAGGCCCAGCCCGAAGAGGAAGGCGAGGGCGACGGCGAAGTGGTCGTAGTAGACCAGCACCTGGATCAGCGTCAGCAGGCCGAGCACGGCCAGGAAGCGCCGGTCGGTTCTCATGCGCGTCCTCCTGCGCATTCCGCGCCCGCGTCAGTACGGCACGTAGTAGGCCTGCCCACCGAACACCTCCAGCACACGGAGCAGCAGCCCGCCCGCCAGCAGCAGCGTCGCGGCGACCACGGGCGCGCCGCGTATCAGGTTCCGCCCCCGGAACTCCGCCATCCACAGCAGCACCAGGGGGAGCGCCACGCCGAACGGCGCGATCACCAGCCAGAAGAGGAGCGCCCAGGCGCCCAGGAAGTACGGCGACACGCCGCGGAGCCCGAGGATGACCGACGCGGCGAGCAGCAGCGCCTCGAGGGCCAGCGCGTACGTCGCCGTCCGCAGCAGGCGACGTCGTCCCGAAGCATCCCCGGCGCCCGTGAAGTGCGCGATCAGGTAGAGCGACGCCGCGCCGGCCGCCACGCCTGCCGCCATGAACAGCGGCGGCAGGAACGGGTCGTGCGACCACGTCGGCGCGTTGTTCACCATGAGGAGCATCCCCGTGTAGCTCGCGAGAACCAGCCCCCACAGCGCACCGAGGACGAGGAAGACGGTCGCGAGCAGGCCGCCCTCGTGCAGCGGCCGCGTGACACGCCGGGCGAGCGGGGGCCTCGCCACTCCCCCTTCCACCAGCGCGTGCCCCAACGAGAGCACCGAGAAGACGCCGAACACGACCAGGATCCACGTGCCGAACGAGATCGGCGACCACCACTTGAACATCAGCGCGGGAAATCGCTCCGACTGGAAGACCATGTGCCAGAACCGCTCGGGCCGGCCCAGGTCCTTGATCAGGAGCAGCGTGCAGACGATCAGGAGCGGGAACGCCAGATAGTGGCCGATCCGGCTCAGTTGCCTGTCTCCCGCGCCGCCGCCGACCAGGCGCAGGAGGTTCGCCACGAAGTACGCGCCGCCCGCGAGCCCGCCGAAGAAGAAGTACAGCGCTATGTCCCAGCTCCAGCCGGGCGGCGTCACGAATACGTCCTGCATCGCCAGCTCCTCTCCCCGCGGCTCAGAAGTCGTAGCGGACGCTCAATGCAAACTGGTTGCCGTTGACCTCGCGCTCGCCCAACAGCGGGACTCGATGGTCCGTCATGGCACGGAACCACTCCAGCCCGACCGCGTACTGCCTCACCCGGTAGCGCACCATTGCGGCCACGATCTGGTTGTTCAGGCGCAGCAGCCCTTCGTCGGCGTCGTCGTCGTCCGGGTCGTCGATCCCGTAGAAGGCCCACACGCTCCAGTTGCGCGCGAAGTCGTAGCCGATCTGGCCCTGCGCGCCCCAGCCCTCGAAGTCGCCGAACTGGAGGATCTGCGCGAAGAGCTGCCCGATCGCCTCTCCCACGTAGCCGTTCGCCAGGATCGTGAACCGCCCCGGCCTGACCCTGAATCCGCCGACGAACGCCCAGCCGTCCAGGTCGAAATCGAAGTCGTCGCCTGGACCGCTCAGGTCCTTGTGATCGATATGGGCGGCGATGAACGCCTCCCAGCTCGTGCCGCGCTCGGGGGAGCGTCCGAGGCCGAAGCGCGCCTCGAGCTGCGGCCACAGCGACGCCTCGCCGGCGCTGACGTCGTCGGGGATGAGCTCGTCGCTCCAGGAGCCGCGGAATGCCGCGACCTGGAGCTCGGCGTCCCACCCGCCGCCCGGGGTCAGGTCGTGGTAGAGGAAGATCCCCGGGAAGCGCCAGCCGATCAGCCCACCCGAGCCCCAGCCCAGAGGGAAGCCGATGTGGGTGAGCGACTCGGGGACGTAGCCGAACGTGGGCGACCACGCCTGCCCGATCCGCACCGTGGTCCGGCCGTTCGTCAGGTCCGCGTAGGCGAGGCGGAGTCGGGGGTTGGGTTGCTCGTCGCTGAAGGCGCCCACGCCCGTGAAGCCGCCGAAGAAGTCGGCCTCGA
>VSDC01000201.1:0-5011 GCA_047459275.1 Gemmatimonadota bacterium | reverse complement strand
GACGGCAAGGGATGGCTCTTCGTCCCCGCCGGCCTGGTCGACGGGCCGCTCCCGACGCACTACGAGCCCGCGGAGTCGCCGGTCCGGAACCTCCTCTACCCGAACCAGCAGAACAGCCCGGTCTTCAAGTACTGGGCGCGGGACAAGGAATACAACCAGCTCGCCCGCGCGGGCGACCCGCGCTTCCCGTACCCGATCACGACGTACCGGCTCACCGAGCACTACCTGGCGGGCGCGATGAGCCGCTGGATCCCCTACCTCACGGAGCTGCAGCCCGAGCTCTTCATCGAGATCGGCACCGACCTTGCCCGTGAGAAGGGGATCAGGAACCTCGACTGGGTGAAGATCTCCACGCCGCGCGCGGAGATCCGGGCGAAAGCCCTCGTGACCGATCGGATCGGCGTCATGATGATCGATGGCCGGCCCGTCCACCACGTCGGGATGCCGTGGCACTGGGGTTGGATGGGCCTCTCCGTCGGCGACGTCGTGAACGACCTCACCTCCTGGGTCGGCGACCCGAACGTGTCGATCCACGAGGGGAAGGCGTTCGTCTGCAACATCGAAAAGGCCTGAGGCGGACGGGCGCGGGCCAGGGCACTTAGCACTTCGGGCGCAACCAGCCGCGACACGCTATGTGCGCGGCCGCGCGCGCCCCGCTAGCGCCCGGGGGTTAGACCATGGCGGAACCCATGGGGTTCTTCACCGACACGACGCTCTGCATCGGCTGCAAGGCGTGCGAGGTCGCGTGCAAGGAGTGGAACCAGCTCCCGGCGCGGAACGGCGGGGTCACGCAACTCTCGGGTCTGAGCTACGACAACACGCTGCGCCTGGACGGGATCCACTGGCGCCATGTGAAGTTCATCGAGCAGTTCGACGGCCCCTACAACGGCCGCTGGCTGCTCATGAGCGACGTCTGCAAGCACTGCGTCCAGGCGGGCTGCCTCGAGGTCTGCCCGACGGGCGCCATCATCCGCACCGAGTTCGACACCGTCGTCATCCAGTCGGACGTCTGCAACGGCTGCCGGGACTGCATCCCCGCGTGCCCGTTCGGGGTCATCGACATCAACCCGGTCTCCGGCACGGCGCAGAAGTGCACGCTCTGCTACGACCGCATGAGCCAGGGGCTGGAGCCGGCGTGCTCGAAGGCGTGTCCGACGGACTCGATCCAGTTCGGCCCGATCTCGGAGCTGAGGGAGCGTGCGAAGCGCCGGGTCGCACAGCTCCACGAGCGCGGCCAGACGGATGCCTACCTCTACGGCGCCGACCCGGACGGCCCGCTGGGCGGGCTGAACGCGTTCTTCCTCCTCGTCGACGAGCCGGAGGTGTACGGGCTGCCGCGGAATCCCACGCTGCCGAGCGCGCGGCTGCCCACGGCGTCGCTCTTCTCTGCGGTCGGCGCCGTGGTCATGACGGTGCTCGGTCTGATCGGGCTGCGGAAGAAGCGGGTGGACGAGCAGGCGAAGGCGGGAACAGAGGCGGAGGAGGTGGCGTGAGCGCCAAGGCGAAGCGTGCGACGGGGATCGTGATGCCGGCCCCCGGGAATCGCGTGGCGGGGTCGGTCGTGGCGACGGCCGCGGCGATCGGGAGTGCCGACATCGCGACCTCCTCAAAGATCGCCGCCAGGCGAATCCCGCCCGCCGCGGGAATGTCAGGCGCCGCGCGGTTTGCCGCCGCGGCGGGCCTCGCCTCCGCCATCCTCCTCGCCGCCTGCACCCCGCCAGAAGCCGCGCGGATTAGGGGCGGCGGGCCCGGCGCCGACCTGGGGAACCGCGACGCCGTCGTCGAGATGCACGGCGGCTCGAACATGTACTGGAAGACGCCATGCAAAGCCACGGAAGCGCAGTGCCCGGGGCCGCTCCCGGCCGCGGGGACGCCGGACCGCGATCGGCTCTTGCGAAGATGGCCGAGCTGAACCCCGAGTGGCGGCCCTGGCTCGGACTGGTCGAGGAGACGCTGGATGCACTGAACGACCCGACGTGGTCCGCGGCAGCGCCCGACGAGCCCGTACCTCACAGGCCGCCGGACGCGCCCCTCCTCCACGATGCCACGCTCCGCGTCGACCCGCGCCCCGCGCGTCGCTGGGTGCGACGGCTGATCAAAGCCGCCGCGTCGTCGGCGACGCCGGGCGCGAGCACGCTCGCCCGCATGCGATTCCGTCGCCTGGACGCCCTGGGGCTCCTCGAGGCGGCGATCACTTACGACCCGCTGCTGATCGACGCCATCGCGACCGAGACCGACGCCGACGCGCACGCTCTCGCGGCGGTGGCCCAGCTCGCCGCGCGCCCGCTCCTCCAGGCATGTGGACGGAAGCTAGCCCCTCACGTTCCCGTGGGATGGTCGCACGGCTACTGTCCGATCTGCGGCGCCTGGCCGGCCCTCGCCGAGACCCGCGGGATCGAGCGCGCACGCCGGCTGCGCTGCGCCCGGTGCGGCGGCGACTGGGCCTTCCCCGTCCTACTCTGCCCTTTCTGCGGCGAGCGCGACCACCGGCGCCAGGGCTCGCTCGTCCCCGACGGCGAGGAGGAGCTGCGCAAGGTCGACACCTGCCGCTCGTGCAGGGGCTACGTCAAGACGATCACCACGCTCACGGCGATCCCCGCGCCCGACCTCCTCGTCGAAGACCTGGCCACCCTGGAGCTCGACATCGCGGCGCTCGAGCGCGGCTACGCCCGCCCCGAGCGCCCGGGCTACGGCCTGAGCGTACAGATCGGCGACCGGGCGCGCCCGCCCCTCACCCCATCCGGCGGAGGAGCGTGATGAACGAGACCGTGCCGAGACCGCCGGCCCGGCCCGCCGAGTTCTGCCGCGGGCTCCTCGCCGCCCTCGATGCCTCGGAAGGGCGACGTCGCCGGCGCAAGCGGGACACGACGCCCGACGCGATCGGGCTCGCGATCAAGCGAGAGCTGCTCGAGGCCGCGATCGCGGACGACCCGGCGCCGGAGGAGTTCGAGGCGTGGCTCCTGCGCCGCTGCCTCGCCGTGGGTCACGGGAGCGGCGGGGTACGGGCGATGGCGCTCTCGATCTGGCACGAGTGGCTCCTCGTGCAGAGCGAGCCGTCGTTCGGGGCGTGGCTCGCCCAGGGCGCGCCGTCCGACGACCGGGCGAACGCCGGACCCACGTGCCCCGCGGCCCGTCGGGCGCTGCGCGAGGCCGCGCACGCGGCCAAAGGACGTGGAGGTGTCTGATGATGAATCCGAACCAGGCGATCCGCCCGACGCTCCTCGCCCTGATCGCCTTCGCCGTGGCCGCGTGCAAGGCGGGCGGGGCGGGGCTCGCGGAGGATAAAGGCGTGGCCGCCGGGTACATGGAAGGCGCGGGCCCCGGCGCGCGAATCGATGTCGTCGACCAGTCGCACGAGGCGCGGCAGGCCGCGCCGGCGGGCGAGGCGGTCGTGGAGGCGCGTCGCTTCGCCAGGCCCGAGGTCACCGTCTACGATCCGCCGCCGGACCTGTCGCGGTGGGACGTCGGCGTCGTCTACGTGCCACCGGCCCCGTCCGCCGCGCCGCCTTCCGCTCCGCCCTCCGGCGCCGGCGACACGGCGGGGGTGACCAGCACCTTGTCCACACGGCGGCCGTCCATGTCGACGACCTCGAATCGCAGCCCGAACGCCTCGAACGAATCGCCGGCGGCCGGGAGGCGGCCGAGGTGAGCGACGATGAATCCGCCGAGGGTGCCGTGAGCGCGACGCCCTTCCGTCCGACGCTCGGGCAGGTCCAGCTCATCCCAGACCTCGTCCATCGTGACCGCCGCGTCGACCAGCCACGACCCATCGGGCCTGCGCACGAACTTCTCCCCTTCCGGCACGACGAGGTGGCCGGCAATGGCCTCAAGCACGTTGTTGAGCGTGATCACGCCGTCGGTCCCGCCGAACTCGTCCACGACGATCGCGAAGTGAACACCGCTCTCCCGGAACAGCTCGAGGAGCCGGAGCGCACGGATGCTGTCCGGGACGAAGAGCGGCTGGCGCATGACCCTGCGGATGTCCATGGCCCCACCCTCGGCGGCGCGAGCCACCAGATCCCTCACGTCGACCATCCCGATGACCCGGTCGATGCTCCCCCGGCAGACCGGATAACGTGAGAACCGGTGCTTGCGCAGCGTCGCCCGGATCTCGTCGTCCGACGCGTCCACGTCGAGCCAGACCACGCGCTGGCGCGGCGTCATGAGCGATGCTGCGCGCTGGTCTCCGAGCCAGAACACGCGGGAGACCAGCTCCTGCTCTTCCTCTTCGAAGACGCCGGCCTCGGTTCCCTGTTCGATCAGCAGCGTGAGCTCCTCCTCGGTGATCGGCGGCTCCTTGGGCCGTTTCACGCCGAGGATCCGGACCACGGCGTCGGTGGTGGCGCCGAGCAGCGCGACCAAGGGCGTGGCCGCGACCGAGATGTAGTGCATCGGCCGGGCGAGCGCCGCCGCGATCCGCTCGGGGTGCAGCAGCGCGATCCGCTTGGGGACGAGCTCGCCGATGACCAGCGAGACGAAGGTTATTGCGGCGACCACGATGCCGAGGGCGAGCTGGCTGCTGTAGCGGGCCAGCTCGGGGATCCGCGCCAGGTACTCGCCGAGCGGCGCGGCGAGCGTGGTGCCGCCGTAGGCGCCGGCAAGGATCCCGATCAGCGTGATCCCGATCTGGATCGTGGAGAGGAAGCGGTTGGGCTGCTCGGCCAGCTCGAGGGCGACGCGGGCGTCGGCGTCGCCGGCCTCCGCGCGCGTGCGCAGGCGCGCCTTGCGCGCGGAGACGACCGCGATCTCCGACATCGCGAAGACGCCGTTCGCCACGACGAGCAGGAGGATGATCAGGACTTCGCCACCGATTCCCGTGTCGTCCATGGCTCCCTCCCGCTCGCCCGTGGATCGCGCTCAGACGCTCGTCTCTGCCACCTCCTCTTCCTCCGGCGCCGGAACGGGCTTCGGCCGCAGGAGCGAAACCGCAACCGAAGTGCCCAGAACGACGGCGATCACCCCGAGCGAGACGGCGGTGGGGATGTGGTAGAGGTCGGAGAGCAGCATCTTC